>CAYWLM010000001.1:0-62286 GCA_964459125.1 uncultured Methylomonas sp.
CATGGCTGTCGTCAGCTCGTGTCGTGAGATGTTGGGTTAAGTCCCGTAACGAGCGCAACCCCTATCCTTAGTTGCTAGCAGGTCATGCTGAGAACTCTAAGGAGACTGCCGGTGATAAACCGGAGGAAGGTGGGGACGACGTCAAGTCATCATGGCCCTTATGGGTAGGGCTACACACGTGCTACAATGGTCGGTACAGAGGGCCGCAAACTCGCGAGAGTAAGCTAATCCCAGAAAGCCGATCTTAGTCCGGATTGCAGTCTGCAACTCGACTGCATGAAGTTGGAATCGCTAGTAATCGCGAATCAGAATGTCGCGGTGAATACGTTCCCGGGCCTTGTACACACCGCCCGTCACACCATGGGAGTGGGTTGCAAAAGAAGTGGGTAGTCTAACCTTCGGGAGGGCGCTCACCACTTTGTGATTCATGACTGGGGTGAAGTCGTAACAAGGTAGCCCTAGGGGAACCTGGGGCTGGATCACCTCCTTACAAAGCATGCAATGCTGTATGAGTATCCACAACAAATTATTTTGATCAAAGAAATCGAGACTGACCTTGAAAGCACTAATTGGGTCTGTAGCTCAGTTGGTTAGAGCGCACCCCTGATAAGGGTGAGGTCGGTGGTTCGAATCCACCCAGACCCACCAATTTTCGCTACTCGGCGTTAAAATTCAATTCATGTACTTAACGTACACTTCATTGAATTTTGCCTTGATTAGCAAAAATGCTAACAGTAATTTTATTCTCTGTTAGCCTTCAGGGGGACGTAAAGCCCACAAACCAGTAATGGGGCCATAGCTCAGCTGGGAGAGCGCCTGCCTTGCACGCAGGAGGTCGGGAGTTCGATCCTCCCTGGCTCCACCATCACTCGATAAAACGAATTAGCTAATAATTAATTCTATAAACTTTAAAGAAAAAGTTTATAGAATTAGTTGATTAAACTAATAAGCTCTTTAACAATTTGGAAATCTGTAAAGTAAACTAAAGAAAGTTTATGGATTAGGCGAGGTTAACTATTTTAACAATAGTTGACAACAAATAAAAAATAAGCGAACTAAAAGTTTCAAACGAGTTTAAGAAATAGACTTTTCACGCAAGTGAAGAGAAAAAGAAATAAATGAGTTCTCAAGCAGAAAAAGCGAAAATGTCAGCTGACATATAATTCAAGCGGCCGAAAAGCCTCGCAAGAGGGTGTGTAAGACGTATTTGGGTTATATGGTCAAGTGAATAAGCGCATACGGTGGATGCCTAGGCGATAAGAGGCGAAGAAGGACGTTGTAGGATGCGATAAGTCGCGGGGAGTTTTCAAACTAACTTTGATCCGCGAATTTCCGAATGGGGAAACCCAATCTGCATAAGCAGATTATCCTGACCTGAATACATAGGGTCAGAGAAGCGAACCGGGAGAACTGAAACATCTAAGTACCCCGAGGAAAAGAAATCAATTGAGATTCCCTAAGTAGCGGCGAGCGAACGGGGAGTAGCCGAGTCTTTTGCGATAGTGGAACAGACTGGAAAGTCTGGCGATACAGGGTGATAGCCCCGTACACGAAATCAAAAAAGAACGTATTAAGTAGGGCGATGCACGTGAAACGTTGTCTGAAGATAGGGGGACCATCCTCTAAGGCTAAATACTACTTATCGACCGATAGTGAACTAGTACCGTGAGGGAAAGGCGAAAAGAACCCCGGAGAGGGGAGTGAAATAGATCCTGAAACCGTATGCGTACAAGCAGTAGGAGCGGACTTGTTCCGTGACTGCGTACCTTTTGTATAATGGGTCAGCGACTTAATCTTAGTGGCAAGCTTAACCGAGAAGGGGAGGCGTAGCGAAAGCGAGTCTTAATAGGGCGTATAGTCGCTAGGATTAGACCCGAAACCGGGCGATCTATCCATGGCCAGGTTGAAGGTGGGGTAATACCTACTGGAGGACCGAACCGACTTATGTTGAAAAATGAGCGGATGAGCTGTGGATCGGAGTGAAAGGCTAATCAAGCCCGGAGATAGCTGGTTCTCCTCGAAATCTATTTAGGTAGAGCCTCGTGTATAACTGTTGGGGGTAGAGCACTGTTACGGCTAGGGGGTCATCCCGACTTACCAAACCGTTGCAAACTCCGAATACCAACAAGTTCTAGCACGGGAGACACACGGCGGGTGCTAAGGTCCGTCGTGAAAAGGGAAACAGCCCAGACCGTCAGCTAAGGTCCCAAAATCTATGCTCAGTGGGAAACGATGTGAAAAGGCACAGACAGCCAGGAGGTTGGCTTAGAAGCAGCCATCCTTTAAAGAAAGCGTAATAGCTCACTGGTCGAGTCGGTTTGCGCGGAAGATTTACCGGGGCTAAGCATAGTACCGAAGCTACGGATCTTACTTTTAGTAAGGTGGTAGAGGAGCGTTCTGTAAGTCTGTGAAGGTCAATTGAGAAGTTGGCTGGAGATATCAGAAGTGCGAATGCTGACATGAGTAACGATAATGGGGGTGAAAAACCCCCACGCCGAAAACCCAAGGTTTCCTGCGCAACGTTAATCGACGCAGGGTTAGTCGGCACCTAAGGCGAGGCCGAAAGGCGTAGTCGATGGAAAACAGGTTAATATTCCTGTACTTGTTATAACTGCGATGGGGTGACGGAGAAGGCTAGGTCAGCATACGGTTGGTAGTGTATGTTTAAGCAGGTAGGAAGAGCGTTTAGGCAAATCCGGACGCTTATATTCTGAGATGTGATGACGAGCTTTTCCTTGTGAAAAGCGAAGTGATTGATGCCATGCTTCCAAGAAAAACCTCTAAGCTTCAGGTTAAAACAAGCCGTACCCCAAACCGACACAGGTGGGTGGGATGAGAATTCTAAGGCGCTTGAGAGAACTCGGCTGAAGGAACTAGGCAAAATTGTACCGTAACTTCGGGAGAAGGTACGCCTTTTGTAGGTGAAGCGACTTGCTCGCGGAGCTGAAGAAGGCAGCATTAAATTGGTGGCTGCGACTGTTTATCAAAAACATAGCACTCTGCAAACACGAAAGTGGACGTATAGGGTGTGACGCCTGCCCGGTGCTGGAAGGTTAATTGATGGGGTTATCTTCGGAGAAGCTCTTGATCGAAGCCCCAGTAAACGGCGGCCGTAACTATAACGGTCCTAAGGTAGCGAAATTCCTTGTCGGGTAAGTTCCGACCTGCACGAATGGCGTAACGATGGCCACACTGTCTCCAGCCGAGACTCAGTGAAATTGAAATTGCGGTGAAGATGCCGTATACCCGCGGCTAGACGGAAAGACCCCGTGCACCTTTACTATAGCTTTACACTGGACTTTGAACCTATTTGTGTAGGATAGGTGGGAGACTATGAAACCATGACGCTAGTTGTGGTGGAGTCACCCTTGAAATACCACCCTGGTATGTTTGAAGTTCTAACCTAGGCCCCTTATCGGGGTTGGGGACAGTGTATGGTGGGTAGTTTGACTGGGGCGGTCTCCTCCCAAAGAGTAACGGAGGAGCACGAAGGTACCCTAATCCTGGTCGGAAATCAGGAGTTTAGTGCAATGGCATAAGGGTGCTTGACTGCGAGACGGACAGGTCGAGCAGGTACGAAAGTAGGTCATAGTGATCCGGTGGTTCTGAATGGAAGGGCCATCGCTCAACGGATAAAAGGTACGCCGGGGATAACAGGCTGATACCGCCCAAGAGTTCATATCGACGGCGGTGTTTGGCACCTCGATGTCGGCTCATCACATCCTGGGGCTGAAGCAGGTCCCAAGGGTATGGCTGTTCGCCATTTAAAGTGGTACGCGAGCTGGGTTCAGAACGTCGTGAGACAGTTCGGTCCCTATCTGCCGTGGGCGTTTGAGATTTGAGGGAAGCTGCTCCTAGTACGAGAGGACCGGAGTGGACGAACCACTGGTGTTCGGGTTGTCATGCCAATGGCATTGCCCGGTAGCTACGTTCGGACAGGATAACCGCTGAAAGCATCTAAGCGGGAAGCCCCTCCCAAGATGAGATCTCACTGGATATTGAATATCCCTGAAGGGCCGTTGAAGACTACAACGTTGATAGGCAAGGTGTGGAAGCGCAGTAATGTGTGAAGCTAACTTGTACTAATTGCCCGTGAGGCTTGACCATATAACACCAAATATGTTTTTCAGACTTAGTGATAAGAATAAAAGACAGACGTGGCGGAGTATAGACAGCGACAACACGTTTTTACTGTAAGAGAACGACATTTAGACTCAGACAGCACAGATTTCCAATGCTTTAACTGCAACGTTAAAGGAGAGACGATTGATACTTGCACAACGAGTAGTCAATCAACACCGATTGCTTGGTGACCATAGCGAGCGTGAACCACCCGATCCCATCTCGAACTCGGAAGTGAAACCGCTTAGTGCCGATGATAGTGTGGATTTATCCATGTGAAAGTAGGGAATTGCCAAGCTCTTAATTTAAAAACCCAATCCAAAAGATTGGGTTTTTTTTTGCCTGTAATTTTGTTGTACAATGGCCTATTGTTATTGCAGGGTGTGACTTTGGTCCGTCAGATATAATAAGAAAGCCTGATATAAGCGGGCGGAAGCCTCGCTCTTCAGTGTATGAGAATGGTATTATCTGAGGAGCTATTTATAGCCTGCACACTTGAATTTTGTCTTAGATGATTACTTTTTTATGGACAAGCTAATAAAATCTGGATGGGGCGATGTATTAGCTGTTATTGCAGGTATCTTATTTACATTATCTTTTTCACCTTTTGATTTTTCATTATTGGTCTTTATTGCGTTAGCATTTTTTAGGTTATCGCTAGTCGAGCTGAGTGTAAAAAGGGCAACACTGAGAGGTTTTTTGTTTGGCCTGGGTTTGTTCGGACTTGGAGTTTCCTGGGTGTTTATCAGTATGGTTGTGAATGAAGCTTCTGGCTTTGCACTTCCTATGTTGATGACTCTGCTGTATTGCAGTTTTTGGGCAGTTTTTCCAGCTGTTGCTGCCTATCTTTATGTAAAAATACGTGTTAATAACTGTTTTGACTGGCTTGTTTTTGCTTGTGTATGGACACTTGTTGAGTATATTCGAGGGGAGTTGATCTTGGGAGGTTTTCCCTGGTTGCAGGTTGCTTATAGTCAATTAGATACACCTTTATCGGGGTACGTGCCAGTACTGGGTGTTTATGGTACTGGCTTAATTACAGTTATGTTTTCTGCGGTGATTGCAGACGTTATATTAGATAAAAAATACCGTAGACTTTATTTTTTAGGCATTATCGCCGTAACGATTATTGGTGCTTTATTACAGCCGGTGAATTGGACGACTGTTTCAGGAAATCCATTTACCGTAAGCTTGATTCAGGGGAATATTGCACAAAAGGATAAATGGGCTGTTGGCAATAGAAATGCTACTTTAAAACAATACTATGATGATAGCGCTGCACATTGGCAATCTGACCTTATTATCTGGCCAGAGACAGCTATTCCAGCCTATTTTGAAGATGTGAAAGACGATTATTTATTGCCTTTGGAGCGGGAAGCAATAGCGCATAATACTAATATTATTACTAGCCTACCTTATAAAGATGAAACGGGTAAATTATATAATTCTGTTTTAGTTCTGGGTGCAAATCGTATGATGTACAAAAAGATTCATTTATTACCCTTTGGTGAATATTTGCCCTGGCAACCTGTTTCTAGTTATTTGTTGAGTTTAATGAATGTCCGCTTAGGCAAGTTTAGTTCTGGCGAGATTGACCAGCCTTTACTCAAAGTAGCAGGGCATCATTTTGTAACTTCAATTTGTTATGAAGATGCTTTTGGAGCACAGAGTATTCGCCATGTAGAACAGGCAAAATTTCTTGTGAATGTGACAAATGATGGCTGGTTTGATGGCTCAATTGAGCCTTATCAGCATCTGCAGATTGCTAGAATGCGCGCGCTTGAAGCTGGGCGATATTTATTACGGGTAACGAATACAGGGGTCAGTGCAATTGTCTCGGAAAAAGGTAAGATCGTGAATCAGGCACCGGTTATGCAAAGGGTTACAATAACTTCGGATATTGAACCTATGAATGGGATGACTCCTTATGCTCTGATGGGAGATAAACCCACTATTCTGATTATTTCATTAATATTACTGTATTCGTTTATCAACAGATATTATCAAAAAATTTGTATGTCAGGCTAAATTAATGGGTTTCATTATGCGCCTCTGAAGTCGTTTTATGCCACCCATTGTTTATTGAGGTTTGTTAACTATGAATTTCTATATGCAGTTCACGGAATTCATTGGTGAGTTTGTGGTTAGGAGCATAGTGTACTAGTGGTTGAGACTCAGTATGTGATTCACGAACCTTAACAGAAGGTGAAATTTTACTGTTTAACATGGGTAAACCCTCAGCAATAAGCTCTTCTACCAGCTGCCTAGGTAAACGTGCCTGGGCTTGAAATTGATTGACAATAATACCTTCAATCTCCAGATTTGCATTATGGTCAGCCCTTACTTCACTTAAAGTTTGCATCAGTGTGTATAATGCTTCACGGGCAAAAGTATCGCAATCAAATGGGATTAAGCATTTATTTGCTGCGATCAATGCTGATTGGCTGTAAAAATTTAGTACTGGCGGGGTATCAATATAGATTTCATCAAAGTCTTCTAACTTATCCAGTTCTTCTTTAAGTTTGAAGATTTTGTAACGTGATTCCAGGCGACCTTGTAAAGGTTCTAATTCAGGGTGTGAGGGTAAAACAAATAAATTAGGAAAGGGAGATTCGTGAATAAGGTCTTGAATACCTACTCCTTGTCCACCGAACAACGAAAGGCTTAAACAGCTTTTAAAAAAATGGGCAATGGTCTTATCCGAATCTTTGACCTTTTGTCCCAAAATATACTGAGTTGCATTTCCCTGTATATCCAGATCAATTACTAAGGTTCGTTTACCCTCCATCGCACTAATTGCCGCTAAGTTACATGTAATGGTAGATTTCCCTACACCGCCTTTTTGATTAAAGATCACCCTGCGCATTTTATTCCCCGATAGTAGCAAACATTTAAAGAATTATTATATGTAAAATTATATGCGTATGAAAGTATTTGCTCCACATTCAGGACATTCAGGAATAATACTGGTACTTTTAAAGGCAATTACTTTACCACATTTTTTACAACTTAACGTCCCTGGCGCTGTTAACTCACCGCTTTTATAAGGGTGGCTGTATTGTTTTGCTGTTTCTGATAATTGCGCTAACTCTATACGGGTTTTATCTGCAACATTAAGAAACGAATCCAGAGCAAAATTTTCTAATAATTCTATATCAAATTTAAGCCACTCTGATAACGAGTCGTTACTGTTGTCAGGTAAGGATTCAGCTGCATGATGTACGTCTCTGGACACGGAGTCGGCGACATGGTTAATTTCTTCCTGCGTTAAGCCCCCAATTTCACTTATCTTTCCTTTAGCAGCATCCAGCTTCTCAGCAATTGTATGAATGGTATCATCCGTTGCTTCATACATGTATTCCATAAAGTCGTTATAGGCTTTGGTTAGTTTATTTTCATTCATAAGAATCACTCCCTAAAAAGGCTTTAGATTTAGTTCACTGTAAGGTATTCTAACGCTTTTGAATGCAAAAAGACGAGTAACAATGCAAGAAAATTACAAACCACTAGAAATTGAGGCTGAAATACAGGCTCAATGGGAAAAATCGGGCATATTTCAGGCTTCTGATGACGAGAGCAAAGAAAAGTATTATTGCCTATCTATGTTTCCTTATCCCAGTGGTCGCCTGCATATGGGGCATGTACGCAATTATACGATTGGCGATGTGATTAGCCGTTACCAGCGTATGCAAGGCAAGAATGTTATGCAACCTATGGGCTGGGATGCTTTTGGCTTGCCTGCAGAAAATGCCGCCATGAAGCACAATGTTCATCCTGCAGAGTGGACTTATGAAAATATCGACTACATGCGTACTCAATTAAAGGAGCTGGGTTTTGGATATGATTGGAGTCGTGAATTAGCCACTTGTGATCCTAGCTATTATCGTTGGGAGCAATGGTTTTTTTTGCAATTACTCGAAAAAGACTTAGTTTATAAGAAAACTTCAGCAGTCAATTGGTGCCCTCATGATCAAACTGTATTAGCCAATGAGCAGGTTATTGATGGTTGTTGCTGGCGTTGTGATACGGCGGTTGAGAAAAAAGATATTTCGCAATGGTTTTTAAGAATTACTGCCTATGCTGATGAGTTACTCACTTCATTAGATAAAATGCCTGGCTGGCCAGAACAAGTTAAAACTATGCAAGCTAATTGGATTGGGCGTTCTGAAGGTTTGGAAATGGCATTTGCGGTTGATGGGTTGGACGATGTTGAAATCTATACCACACGTCCAGATACCTTAATGGGTGTTACCTATTTAGCGGTTGCAGCTGAACACCTGTTAGCATTACAGGCAGCAAAAGAGAGTGTTGAAATTAGCGCTTTTCTGGAAGAATGTCGACATACGGAAACTTCGGAAGCTGCTTTAGAAACCATGGAAAAGAAAGGTATCTATTCTGGCTTTAATGCTAAGCATCCGGTTACGGGTGAGTTAGTGCCTGTCTGGATTGCGAATTTTGTACTGATGAGTTATGGAACAGGTGCTGTTATGTCAGTACCCGCTCATGATCAGCGTGATTACGAATTTGCGAAAAAATATGGCATTGATATAAAACAGGTTATTTTTTCAGCAAGCGATAGTGATGACAGCATTACTGAACATGCTTTTACAGAGAAAGGTAATTTACGCAATTCTGCAGAATTTGATGGTTTAAGTTCAGCCGAAGCTGTTAATGCAATCGCTGAAAAATTAGAAAGAGACGCTACAGGACAGCGTAAAATTAATTTCCGTTTACATGATTGGGGCGTTTCAAGGCAGCGTTATTGGGGAGCCCCGATTCCCGTTATTTATTGTGACGATTGTGGCACGGTACCCGTACCCGAAACAGATTTGCCGGTTGAATTACCCAAAAACGTGGTCTTAGATGGATCAAATTCTCCACTAGTGACTCATGAGGCATTTCTGCATGCTGATTGCCCTAGGTGTGGTAAATTAGCAAAACGCGAGACTGATACCTTCGATACCTTTATGGAATCATCATGGTACTTTGCCCGATATGCAAGCAGTAGGGCTGAGTCTATGCTGGATGCAAGTGCCAAGTACTGGTTGCCGGTTGATCAATATATAGGCGGAATTGAACATGCGATTTTACATTTACTTTATGCGCGTTTTTTTACTAAATTAATGCGTGATGAAGGCTTATTGGTTTGTGATGAACCGTTTAAAAATTTATTAACCCAGGGTATGGTGTTAATGGATGGAACGAAGATGTCTAAATCTAAAGGTAATACTGTTGATCCACAACATTTAATTGCAGAATATGGCGCTGATACTGTGCGCCTATTTATTATGTTCGCAGCGCCACCAGAACAATCCTTAGAATGGTCAGACAGTGGAGTCGAGGGTGGTTTCAGGTTTTTAAAGCGATTATGGCGGCAAGTGCATTTACATGTAGCTGCGGGCGAGGCTGTTGCGCTATTAGATAAGCAGAGCTTGACTAGCACGGAGAAAGAGTTACGCAGACAAGTACACTATGCGATTGAAAAAGTAACTGATGATATAGGGCGCAGACATCATTTTAATACCGCAATTGCGACTAATATGGAATTATTAAACACCTTATCCCGATTTAATGATCAGGGCGGAAATGCGACAGCCGTACGTCAGGAGGCTTTAGAAACGATAGTGTTGATGCTATATCCTATCGTACCTCATATTTGTCAGGAATTATGGAAAGGTTTAGGTAAAACAAAAGATATTAATCGAATCTGGCCAGTAGCAGATAAATCTGCATTGGTTCAAGATGAATTACAAATGATAGTACAGGTCAATGGAAAGCTGCGTGGCAAAATAATGGTTGCCTCGACTGCTAGTAAAAAAGAAATCGAAGTGCTCGCTTTAGCTGAACAAAATGTGATGCGTTTTCTTGAAGGTAAAACGGTAAAAAAACTTATTGTTGTGCCGAAAAAACTGGTGAGTATCGTTGTTTAATTTCTCTATCAAAGGCATGCTTGGAATTAGGGGTAGTGTGCTTTTAGTGACACTGTTGATGTTAACCGCCTGTGGTTATCATCTGCGTGGAGCACTAGAATTACCTGAAGCATTAAAGAAAATGTATGTAAAAGGCGCTTCGCCAGAGCTATCTGCTGCCATTGAACGAACATTCAGAGGGACCTCAGGTGAATTAGTTGCAACAGCTGATGAAGCAGGCATGATCTTGAATATACTCGACGAATTTTATCAGCGTAGAACGATTTCGCTTAGTTCCACTGGGTATTCTAATGAGTTTGAGTTAATTTATCGCTTAAGCTTTGATCTGCTGGATAGCGAAGGACATACACTGGTATCCAATCAAACCATAGAGGTTATGAAAACGTACTATAACGCGCAGAGTAGCGAGACTTTACTTTCCAAAGATAATGAAGAAATTGTTTTGCGTCAGGAATTGTATGAAGAGGCAGTCCGTTCGGTAATTCAAAGAGCACGGGCTGAGCTTAAAAACAAATATCCATAATATGTTGTTAAAAACAGAACAATTACCTGCCTCATTAGCTAAGAAACTTGCTCCGATTTACCTTATTAGCGGTGATGAGCCATTGCAATCAGGAGAAGCTGCAGATGCAGTGCGTCTAGCAGCTAAAAATTCAGGCTATGAAAATCGTGAATTATTAACGGTTGATGCCCATTTTTCCTGGGTAGATTTTATACAAGCTGCAAATGCCATGTCCATCTTCTCAGATAAGAAAATTATCGATTTGCGACTTCCTTCGGGAAAACCAGGTATGGAAGGTAGCAAGGCGCTGATCAGTTACTGCGAACGACTTCCAGAAGATACACTGTTATTAATTACTGCAGGTAAGCTGGAAAAAAACGCTACCAAGTCAAAATGGGTAATGACCCTAGAGAAGTATGGCGTTATTATTCAAGTTTGGCCTCTAGAAGGGAAAGATTTGGTTGAATGGATTCAGAAACGTATGCAGCGTAAAGGTTTGAGTACCAATAAACAGGGACAGAGGTTGATTGCCACACGAGTAGAGGGTAATTTACTGGCTGCAAATCAGGAAATAGAAAAACTGTATGTGCTTTATGGATCAGCGACTTTAACCACGCAACAGATAGAGGAAGTGGTTGCGGATGCTTCACGGTATGATGTTTTTAATCTGGTTAATGCTGCTTTGTCAGGTAGAGTGGAACGCGTAAATAAAATTCTCCTAGGAGTGCGGCACGAGGGCATTGCCGCACCTATTGTACTTTGGGCATTAACGCGTGAAATACGCTCTTTGATCAGTATACAGCAACAATTACAAGCAGGTCAGCCACGTAATGCTGTTTTTATGAAACATCGGGTGTGGGATAAGCGGCAAAAGCTGGTTAGTCATGCTTTAAGTAAACTCTCTCGACAAAACTTATTGAATGCTTTATTGCTGGCAGCTAAAACAGATCGTCAGATTAAAGGTGAGCAAGCGGGTGATTGCTGGGAGAGTTTATTGGAGATTAGCTTAATGTTGGCAAAGTAGAAATTTCCATTACGACTCCGATGAAAGGTGGGAAGGATAATTACAATAACTGCTAATGAGTGTTTGAATAGAGATCATAAATCATCTGATTTCTCTTGAATTCAAACTATAAGTGCTTATTCATCCATTTCTGTACCAATCTTTGTACCTTTTCTAGTTGTTTGTGCATTATTGTCTTTGAAATGATTAGGTATTTCGAGAATGGAATACTCTTTCAATCATAAAAATGCACTACACCGGTATTCATATCATACATACCACCAATAATCTTGATTTGGCCACTTTTTTCCATTTCTCTTAATATTGGGCTATAGAGTCTGATGTTTTCAATAGTATCCCAGACATTCTGCTCTGCAACCATGTGGACAAACTCTTTGTTTTTACTGGTTTTATTGCCTTCATAATTGTCAAAGTGATGAACTGCAGGTTGGATATTTTCCAGCATTGAAGTAATATTACCCAATTTTACTCCATCCACAGCACTTTTAATCGCGCCGCATTGTTCATGACCTAGAACGAGTACCAGTTTGGAGCCTGCAACTTTGCATGCATATTCCATACTGCCAAGAATATCTGTATTTTCAAAATTGCCGGCAACTCTTGCAACAAACACATCGCCTATTCCCAGATCAAATACATCTTCAATGGGAACTCTGGAGTCTATGCAGGATAAAATGATGCTTTTGGGATATTGCCCTAATGCAGCTAAACGTACTTGTTCAGAGTGATCTCGATTGGTAACAACCCCAGATACAAAGCGTTGGTTACCTGCTTTTAGCCAGGAGATAACATAATCCGGAGTTAATGTGTTTTGCTGTTCCTGAGTTATCACAGTAGCCACAACTGGTTTAGTTTCAGTCATCGTGGTGGTGGTCAGCTTGCTTGAACAGCCTAAAAATAATAAGGAAAGTAAACCCAAAAGAAAAAGCTGTGATGTTTGATAGTTATGCATTTGTAATAACCCATGAGTCATTTCGAATTTGATGATAAACATAACAGACCTCAATGGATCTATCAAGAAAAGTTATTCTATTTCCTCGGTGTGATGATCAGGTTGACTAGCTGTAATATGCGTTGCAACACATTGTAATGCTGATTCTAAATGCTGCCACTCCGGTTCATTAGCAGGTAAACCAAAGCGGAGGCTGGCTGGCTCACTAAAAAGGCGAGTAAATACGGCTTGTTTAGCAAGTTGTTGATGTATCTGGGCAGCATGCTCTGTTTGCACCCATTGAAAAAGTTGAGTGGAGCCGGCTGGTTTCAGCTGGTAGTTTGTCAGTAACAATTGTAAGCGTCGGCTTTGTTGTAGTAATTGCTGGTGCATCTGATTATGCCACCTAGTATCCTGCAAAGCATGAGTGCAAACATAACGACCAGGGTTACTCAGTGTCCAGGGACCAAGTAATTCATTTAGATTATTTAAAATAGTCGGTTCCGCCAAAACAAACCCTGCTCTCAATCCCGCTAAACCGAAAAATTTTCCTATAGAGCGTAGAATTATCAAGCCTTTTACAGGCTGTAACTGACTTAGACTTAACTCTGGAGTGCAATCGATAAAAGCTTCATCAATAATAAGCCAGCCTTGTCTTTGATTTAAGTTTTCTAGCCAGTTAAGGCATTGTTTTTGGGTAAATGTACAGGCAGTGGGATTGTTTGGGTTAACTAAAATTAAAGTGTCTAAGTGACTGATATGTTGATCAATCTCATTGGCACTCATCTGTACTATTTTATGTCCAGCTTTTTTCCAGGCATAAGTGTGTTCCGCGTAGGAGGGCGTAACAATGCCGGTTGTGCCGCGAGTGCGCAGCAAAGGTAAGCTTTGAATAGCCGCCTGGGAGCCAGCGACAGCTATTAGTGATTGGCATTGGTAGTATTCTTGAGCAGCAGTGATAAGTCTATCTTGGTCTTCAGGTAAACGCTGCCAGATCAAATCTGGAATAGGGGGGATAGGATAGCCATTAGGATTAATTCCTGTAGATAGGTCTAGCCATTCAGAAATAGAGATTTGATACTGTTGTGCCGCTTCTAGTAAGCGTCCGCCATGTTTAAGCAAGAGTTTCCCCTGCGCTAATAAGCGCTAGCCAAAGCAGGGTTGTTAAGATAACTAATAGATTAGCTCGCCTAATATCCTGATTTGTGGCTATACGATCAGTGCCTAATGTGGGTTTGATTTTGAGCAGCCCATGATAAATTGCTGAACCACCTAGGTTTACATTTAAACTGCCTGCACCTGTGCTCATTACCACACCAGCGTTAGGGCTTTCGCATTGGGGGCTTTGTTGTTGATAGCAAGCCCATGCATTATGCGTATCTCCGAGTAAAAGGTAGCTTAAGGCAGTTAAGCGTGCCGGTACCCAGTTTAAAATATCGTCTAACCGTGCGGCAGCAAAACCAAAATTATAATAACGATTGTTTTTATAACCCCACATGGCATCTAAGGTATTGCTTAGCCGGTAAAATATAGCACCTGTAGGGCCTGCGACCACAAACCAGAATATAGGTGCAACTATCGCATCAGCTCCATTTTCCAAGGTACTTTCTATGGTCGCTTTACGTATTGATTGAACGTCCATTTGCCCTGTTTCACGGCTCACGATCATGGATAGTGCATGCCGTGCCTGAGTCAGATTGCCCTTTTGTAACGGTTGGTAAATAGCTAGTGTATGTTGTAATAAACTTTTCGGTGCAATACACAGATAAAGTATTACGGGACTCAAAATGTCATTAAACAACGGCAACCGTGTAATGATAAATATTGTTCCGGCAATCGGTAAAATAGTTAGCATTAAAGCGACTAGCCCATTTATCTTTTGATATATATTTGACCTATCCCTAGGTAGAATAAGTTGCTTTTCTATATAGCTAGCCAATATACCAAATATAACTAGAGGGTGAGCTTTTTTTGGTTCGCCTAGAAGAACGTCAAGTATTAAAGCAATTAACAAGGCAAGTGTAACAGTCATTTAGTCGCGCTAGTAAATTAGAGTAAAAAGGCCGCCACAATGCCATTAAAGGAATTTAAATGCAAGCAATAACATTAATGGTACAGGGTACAACTTCTGACGCGGGAAAAAGTGCTTTGGTAACAGGTCTGTGTCGTTATTATCAGCAGCAAGGGGAATTGGTTGCGCCTTTTAAACCACAGAATATGGCCCTAAATAGTGCGGTAACACCTGAGGGCGGGGAAATAGGCAGAGCACAGGCAGTACAGGCACAGGCGTGTCGCTTAAGCCCACATACTGATATGAACCCTGTCTTACTTAAACCAAATTCGGATAAAACATCTCAGCTGATTTTACAGGGTAAGGCTGTTAAGAATTTAGGTGCAAAAACTTATCATGCTTACAAAACACAAGTGATGCCGGTAGTGCTGGATTCTTTCCAGCGTTTACGCGGGCAATATCAGCGTATTATTGTAGAGGGGGCGGGAAGTCCTGCAGAAATAAATTTAAGACAGGGTGATGTAGCCAATATGGGCTTTGCCGAAGCAGTGGATTGTCCGGTTATTTTAGTTGCAGATATTGATAGAGGAGGCGTGTTTGCACATTTAGTAGGAACTCTGGAATTATTAAGCGAATCGGAACAGCAGCGCATACTGGGTTTTGTTATCAATCGCTTTCGCGGCGATATTGAGATATTACAACCAGGCATAGACTGGCTGGAGCAAAGAACAGGTAAACCGGTATTTGGTGTTTTGCCTTATCTGCATGACTTGTATTTAGAATCTGAAGATAGCGTGGCAGTAGAACAGCCTAAAATGAACACAGACGTATTTAATATTGTTGTGCCTCGATTACCTCGAATGAGTAACCATACGGATTTTGATGTTTTGCGTTTGAATGCCGCAGTAGATATTCAATTTTGCAGAAATCCAGACTTTGCAAGCAAAGCAGATTTGATTATATTACCGGGTAGTAAGTCTGTTCGTGATGATCTGGTATGGCTTAGAGAAAATGGTTGGGAGTCAGTAATATTGCGCCACTTACGTTATGGTGGAAAGCTTATTGGATTATGCGGGGGGTATCAAATGCTGGGCTCTTTGATTCATGACCCGCAAGGAGTTGAGGGGAAACCAGGATCCAGTTCAGGCCTGGGTTTATTAGATATGCAAACGACTTTAACAAATGAAAAGCAATTAAAACAGCTAACGGGTCAGCTTTTAATCTCTGATGCACGTGTAAATGGTTATGAGATTCATGCCGGAATTTCAGTGGGACGAGCTTTGTTAAACCCAGTGATTAGGCTGGAAAATGGTGAGATGGAAGGCAGTTTGTCACAAGACCAGCAAATTTTAGGAACTTATTTTCATGGCTTGTTTGATAGTCCTGATGCATATGCTGCATTGTTGCACTGGGCAGGGGCAAAAAAAATACAGCCCATAAATTTTGAGGTTTTGCGTGAGCAGGGTATAGAGCTTATAGCGGCAACTGTTAAGCAATATATGAATATGCGATTGCTGGAGGAAAAGTGTCAGGCTTATTGTAGCAGGAAAAAAAAGGCTCCATAAAGGAGCCCTTTTCGTAACAGCTGTTTGTTTTACTGTACACGTACGTTAACCGCAGACAATCCTTTTGCCCCGGTTTCTACGTCATAAGTGACTATTTGATCAGGTTCTAGAGTTTTAAATCCTTCACCCTGGATAACTGAGTGATGTACAAAAACATCCTCGCCACCATCAGATTGTTCTATAAAACCAAAGCCTTTGGTGTTGTTAAACCACTTTACTTTACCCGTTGCCATTGAAAAACTCCTTAAAAAATAAAAATATATGGCGATAACAGAATAACACCTGATAACAAGGAACTTTGTCGCTAGTTCAAACACTGCTTTCTGATAAGCCGCATTCTACCGTTATTTAGTAAAGGATGCTATTAATAGTGTTTAATTTGCTGTCAAATTTAGCATAAACTTCGTATAAGTGAAGTTAAAGTTTACCCTGTGTAGTGAATAATTCCAGTTTGAGTGGAATATTAGGCAGAGATTATTTTCTTTTCTATCTGCTAAGTTGAGTTGCTATAGACTTATCATCTAATTGTGCATGTTCAATTAGCGTATTAATCAATTCAAGTTACACTAGGTTGCATAGCGGATACCTCATTAATTTTATTATTGCTGATATACCAGGGTAATAGGTCTAAATAACTGCGAATATTATCTATATAAATGACAGGTTCTTTACCTTTAGCATAACCATATCTGGATTTAGAGTGCCATTTTTTTAGTCAAGAGCGGAATACCTTGCTTGACATCTAGCCATTTGTCGGAATTTTTACCTAATTTTTGAGTGATAATCCGAGCATCTTCTAAATGACCAAAACCGATATTATAAAATGCAAGTGCAAGCCAGGTGCGATAGGGCTCTGGAATGCGTTCGGGAATTTTTTCAGGCCTTACTTTTAGGTATAAGGCTTCACCAAAAATACTTTCTTTAGGGTTTGTGCGGTCTTTTATACCTACCTGGTCCGCTATTGCCTGGGTGAACATCAGAAGGTCCTTTACTCCAGTGAGATTCCTGATAGCTAATTGCCGCTAATAAGCGCCAGTCAAATGTGTATTTGGCAGCAGCGACCTGAAATAATTCCTGATATCTTGGTAGGTGACTTTGAAGATGAAGGCGAAAAGTACAGTTTCCTAAATATTTAATATTACGAGTATGACCGTAATGCCGTTCAATTAATTGCTCTAATTTTCTATTTTTCTTATTTTTTTAAAGAAAAGC
Source organism: uncultured Methylomonas sp. (assembly GCA_964459125.1). GTDB lineage: Bacteria > Pseudomonadota > Gammaproteobacteria > Methylococcales > Methylomonadaceae > Methyloprofundus. The sequence continues at coordinate 17,298 of CAYWLM010000001.1, forward strand.
ACGGCTTTATTATACAGACGTAAGTCATCAGATTTATTAAATGCCCATGCAAGTTGGCGGATGGAACCAATATCGAATGCAATATTTAATTTAGGATAAAAGCGGCGAATTAACGTGATTTGATTAGAATCAGCGATGGTAAAATCAATCAGTCTCTTTCATTAACCAGATACAGCAAGCTATCCGTGTCCAGCGTGTCGTTAGTCGACCAATGCAGTTGAGGTGTGTCTTGTTGTAAATTTAATAGACTCTCTGCATGGCTGGTGCCTGTTACAATTTCTAGAATTCCATCTACTAAATTACTCGGATTAGAGGGGGCGTTTTGTTCCTTTGCGGGAAATAAGCTGTTCGGTGATTTTGTGATAGGCCGGTGCAAATAATAATCGTTGCTTACGTTCGTTAGTAATGTTGATTCCGGCTGCGGCAAAGTCCGCTACTCCAGCTTGCGTTTGTTGCAATATATCTGAAAAAGTATCGGGAACAATAAATTTACTTTTAACCTGTAAATGCTCTGCAAATAATTGTACTAAGGAAGGAGGGTTTAATAATACCCGAAAATCCTGCGTCAGACTCGGGCATTATTGAATTCTCGTTCTTAAGTTATACTCCAGGCCAGCAAAGCCATTTGCGGTTTCATAGTAGGTCGTTTGGTCGTAGCAGGTTAAGACTGTTAATTCGCCAGCTTTTCTGATTCGTTCAAGTTGATTTTCATATTTAACAATATTTTCAGGCAGCTGTTGGTTGTTTTTAGTCTGCTGGTCACAAGCACTCGGGAAAGCAAAAGCGAGGCCGAGATAGAATCGCTGAAAAAAAGTTAACGCTAGCGTATTTTCTTGTAATAGTTAATTAAGCCATTTGTCGAACCATCATGAGTATTAACTGGCTGGTCATCCTTAAGTTCAGGCATAATGGCTTGAGCCAATACTTTACCTAGTTCAACGCCCATTTGATCGTAACTATTGATATTCCAGATTTTCCCCTGAACAAATATTTTATGCTCATAAAAAGCGATCAAAGACCCTAGAAAATGGGGGGAAAGTTTTTTGAACAGAAATGAATTTGTTGGTTTGTCTCCAGAAAAAACTTTTGCTGCAATAAGTAGCTCACTTGCGCCATCACCCAGGTCAGTTCTAACTTCTGCATCTGTTTTTCCTCTCATCAGTGCTTCAGTTTGAGCGAGGAAGTTAGAAATTAGAATATCATGAGACTCGGTCCTTTCTCCATGGCTTTGCGCGGGGGCTAAAAAATCACAAGGAATGACCTTGGTACCCTGATGAATAAGCTGGTAAAAAGCATGCTGTCCATTTGTTCCTGTCTGTCCCCAAATAATAGGGCCAGTGCTGTAATCGACCGGTTGACCCTTCATGTCAACACTTTTGCCATTACTCTCCATATCACCTTGCTGAAAATAGGCAGCAAAATACTCGAGATTATGGTCATACGGTAGCAAAGCATGGGAATCTGAATAATAAAAGTTATTGTGCCAGATTCCTAATAAGGCCATGATCACTGGAATGTTTTTTTCAAAAGGTGTGTTACGAAAGTGTTTGTCTGCTTCGTGAGCGCCTTCTAATAGTTTCTCAAAATTATCCATGCCAAGATATAACGCAATAGATAAGCCAATTGAAGACCAGAGTGAATAACGACCACCGACCCAGTCCCAAAATTCAAACATATTTTTTGGGTCTATGCCAAAGTCAGTTACATTTTTTACATGGGTAGATAAGGCAACAAAATGTTTTGCTATCGCAGTTCTATCTTTAGCGTGTTCCATTAGCCAATCGCGGGCGGCTTTGGAATTAACCATGGTTTCCTGAGTGCTAAAAGTTTTTGAAGCGACTAAAAACAAGGTGGTTTCAGGGCAAACTTTATTCAGCGTTTCAAGTAAATCAGCGCGATCTATATTGGAGACATAATGCACTGACATGCCTTCTACTGCATAAGGAGTGAGCGCTTTAGAAACCATTTTTGGTCCTAGATCAGAGCCACCGATGCCGATATTTACAATATCTGTAATTGCTTTGCCTGTATATCCTTTCCATTTACCAGAATGAACGGCAGCACAAAAATCACGCATTTTTTGCAAGGCCTGATTAACTTCAGGCATTACGTCTACGCCATCCACATAAACAGGTTGATTGCTCCGATTACGCAGAGCAGTATGTAAAACGGCTCTATTTTCTGTTTTATTAATGCGTTTACCGGTAAACATATCTTCAATATGTACATCCAGATGTTGTGCTTTTGCTAAATTTAATAATAGTGTCAGAGTTTCGTCTGTAATTCTGTTTTTTGAGTAATCAAATAACAAATCTTCAAATTTTAAAGAATAATTATCAAAACGCTTAGGGTCAGCATCGAACAAGTCTCTGATATGCAGTTTATCAATGATTTTTTGATGTTCTTTTAAAGCTAACCATTCAGGTAACTTAATTAAATTAGACATTTTTTAGAGCCTTGGTGAGCAGGAAATTAAAGTGAGGATGCTTAACTTTGCAAAATTTTACGTAAATAGAGACGCGATAGCAATAGCAATATTAGAAACTTATGATATAATTAAGCCGTATTATTGGCTCGATATAGAGTTATTCTTTCTTTGTCGAATTCTATATGATAAAGTTTATGGTTGTTTTTGTAGTTTCGTTGAGTCAATAACGAGAGAAAAACATTTTAGAATTATAATAAATATTAAGAGGAAGAATTTATGACAAACAGTATTATGAGAAAGAATTTTATAGCTCTGTTAGGCATGCTATTTTCTGCAACGCTTTGGGCGCACGGTGGAGCAGCAGGTACTGATACCGATCAGTGTAAATTTGAGTTAGAGCCAGAGCACTGGATCCATTATACGGCGTATCAACCTCTTGCTTATCCTGCGGAAGATTTTTGTGGAAATATTCCAGATACCGGTACTTTGACGCAATTAGTTTTTGATTATCAGGATGTTAGATACCGCAATAGAGCCGTAGAATTTGAAGTAACCAAAGAGCCCGAAGGTACTCGTGTATTTTTTCAAGAGGCAAAAAAACATAAATCAGGTACTGTTGTTTTGACATTACCTAATGGTGTTTCTGAACCAGGTAAGTATTTGATTCATATTACTCTTGTAGGAGCTGATGGTCAGAACTTAGATGCACATATGAGTTTTGTCGCGGGTAAAGGTATGTCGACGAGTTCTACTAGCTTATTTATGTATTTCTTATTTGGACTAGCTGGTTTATATGTTTTATATCTATCTCACGCAGGTTTTAAAAGCAAAGTAGATAACATTTTGGGTAAAGCTAAAGACGAATAAGTTAATTTCAATTTAAGAGTGTTAATAATGCAGAATAATCCTTTAGGAATGCTATTGGGTGCTGCTGTCATGCTGATGCCGTTTGCGGCATCAGCTGTGGTAGACTTGCCTAAAACAGTTGAAGTAGACCGTGGCAAAGTGGAAGCGGCTTGTAATGAAAATAACCCGGATTGGCGTAAGGCACAAACGATTGAGGGTGTAAGTATTCAGGAGTCACTTCGATGTAGCCCTGACAACCCATATACTATTGCAGCAGAAGTAAAAGGAACGAATAATTTATCAATGGAAGCATTGATGAATACTCATTTTGCAATGGATGGCATTATTAAAAAGAATGATATGGATGGCGATGGCGATCCTGATTTAATTATCATTAAACTTGAAGTAGCAGAATTAAATGGACATTCACCTGATTTTGCTGGTGTTGTACCAACTTTTGATATAGCACCGGGCATACAGCCAGGTATGTGGGTATTCGCACCTAAGTCACGAGGCATGGCGACTAGCAGTTTTGTGGGCACTGACGCAAATCCATTATTAAGAGCTCCTTCACCCGTTATTCGCGTGGAGCAGGGTGATATTATCTGGATACAATTAGAAAATACGCATTATTTCCCGCATACCATTCATTTACATGGTGTTGATCACCCTTGGGTAGACAGTACAGGTGAAGGCAATGATGGGGTCCCCCAGACTAGTGATAAATTTGTTTTACCGGGACAAAGTAAAACCTATGAAATTCGTCCACGTACACCTGGAACCTTTGCTTATCACTGTCACGTACAGACACATGTGCATTTAGCTATGGGGTTAGTGGGCATGTTTATTGTGGAAGAAAATCGTCCTAATAACTGGGTGCAAACTTTCAATGTGGGTGGCGGACAAGTCAGACATCCGTCGAAGGCAATTTTAGAAGACTATGATAGTGAATATGACTTACATTATCATGCTATGGATAAAGAGTTGCATAGTATTATTCAGGACTACAATGATCCTCGCTTGATTGCCAGGAAAATGAATCGTGAATATGATTTAACTGATTCAACTGAAGATTATCACACGCTGAATGGACGCTCATTTCCATATACTTTGCGAGAGTCGATTATTGTTGCCGAGCCTGATAAGAATATTAAATTACGTGTTTTTAATAGTTCAGGTGAGACCTTGGCTATGCATACGCATGGACATAAAGCGACGATTACACATTATGACGGGATTGAGCATAATCCAGTAGCTCAAATTACTCGTGATGTTTATGATATAGCCCCCGCCCAGCGTAATGATTTAAAAATCAATACCACAGATGATGGCTTTCATAGTTATGGCGAAGGTGTGTGGATTTTTCATGATCATCGTGAAAAAGGCATTACAACTGATGGTATGAACCCCGGTGGTAATGTGAGTGCTGTGGTTTATAAAAAATACTTGAATGAAGTAGGTTTACCAAAAACTATTGGTGAAAGTATTGAGCCTTTGTTTACCGAAGCTTTTCATGCGCGTAAAGTACCTGTCTGGCAAAATATTGATGACTGGAATAGTCTAGGTGAAGTAGATGCAGAAGGTTATGTTGCTCCACCTCCTAGTGTGATTGCAGCAGCCGATGTCACTCAAGGTTTTGCGGATATCGAACCTCCTGTGAATAATTCATTCAGGAACCTTGTGTTCGGTCTGTTTTTAGGGTTATTGGCATATTTGCTAATTATCAACAGAGCTAAAATCATGGCTCTGATATCTGCAATAAAAGGAGGTAGCTGATAATGATTAAGCATTTATCAATTGTAGCGATAGCATTGGCATTCTCCGCTCCTGTTTTTGCTGAAAAAGAGTTTGAAAATCATAATAATATGATGGATCATGGTGATGGCCATTTAATGGATATGACCGGAGGTATGGTCATGGGGCAAAATAAGGATATTTTGCCTGGTGGCTGTGATCGTATCGCGGCAACAAAAGAGATAACGGTTCATGCAGGGCATAAATATGCGGAGAAATTTCCTGGGCGTATGTTTGCCTTTGATGTACAGGAATATCAATTTGAGCCCTGTACGAAATTAACGGTTAATTTTGTTAATGATGACGATGTGCGGCACCAATGGATGATGCATGGACTACCTAAATACCTTTATCCTAAAGGCATGTTTCATCTGGAGGTAACAGGACCAGGTAAAATATCCGGAACTTTAATTTTTCCACCCGGCGATAAAACCTATCTTGTGCATTGCGATATTGCGCAGCATATGGAGAAAGGTATGAAAGGGCAGTTAAAAATTGGTAAAGGCGATGGTGATTTACCCAGTATTCCCGGGGTAACAGCCTATGTAATTCAGGATGATTATTCGGACAGCATTCCTGATGAATCAATAACTGATACGGTTGTTGAAGAAATTAGCAAAATGAAAAAGAAAGTCACAGGAAATGATTCTTTCTTTTCAGGACTTACTGTTATTGGTTTAGCTATAGGTCTGATAATTGCTCCTTTGCTGGCTCGTAAATTTAAAGATATGACGGCTGGTGAGGTTATCACTTATATCTTGGATTTAGTAAAACAAGCTATGAATATCGTCGTTAAACTGGTTAGCTGGTTAATTAGTCTAGTGAAAAAATAGCTCTGCAAGTATATTAATATACTTGTTTTAAAGCCCCTGATGATTCGTCATTAGGGGCTTTTTTATGACTAAAATAAAGAGAGGGCTGTTGTGTTAGAGATATGGGGTCTTTTTGTAAGTGCCTTTATTTCATCAACCATCGCTCCGGGTGCTTCCGAAGCTGTATTGGCTTATCAGGTAGCTGAACAGCTTCAGCCAGTTTTGATACTGGTTGCTGTTGCAACTTTAGGCAATACTCTAGGTGCTTTAACAACCTGGTGGTTAGGTAGCTTAACGGCAAAAAAATTCCCGGCTGAACATCTTTTAGATAAGCACAGGCAAAAAGCATTGCGCTGGGTTCAGCACTGGGGGTATTGGAGTTTACTATTTTCATGGTTACCCGTGGTTGGTGATGGCTTGTGTTTTGCTGGGGGATGGTTAAAGCTACCCTTGTTTATATCCACTGTCATGATTTGCATTGGTAAATTATTTCGTTATCTATTTGTCGCCTACTGGTTTGTATAAGTTAAGTGGCTCGTGCTGTGATAAAATATTGCAAATTCAATGCGTTCAGAAGCTCTAAAAGACACAAGTGAGGCGCGGATTTAGCTAGATATTATCAGGTTTTTCGGGAAGTATCGGTTGCAGCAACACCCTGCAGGTATGTGTTATTTATAGATTAAGGTAAAAGATAACGAATGATTTTAGTTCATCAGGAGTTTTAATAAAATGTTGCGTTATTTTCCAAAAGCAGGCGTAGCATACCCAGACCATAAGCGTGATTACATAATTGCTGCTTTTACCTTTGTCGTTACCGGTATTTGTCTGACGATTGATGGCAGTGGTAGTCGAGAAATGCAATGGTTATTAGCGTTTTGTGGCTATGCGTTTTTAATGGTTCTTTTGTCGGGAGAGTCTACATTGTTGCGTATGCAAGTAGTGGTTGCCTTGTTATTTGCAACAGCAGGTGAAATTTTTGCCTCTCCTTATATGGAAGGATATTTATATCGCTTTGGTAGCGTTCCTCCCTACGTGCCTGCCGGTCATGGCATGGTGTATTTAACCGCTGTAGTTCTGGGGCGTTCAGGTTTCTTTTTACGCCATGCGCGTAGTATAGCCCTATTTACCGTTGTAGTTTGCGGACTTTGGTCGGCCTGGGGACTGAGCCCTTATGCACAACGTAGTGATCAAATTGGTGCAGTGCTGTTTTGTGTTTATTTGATTTACCTGTTTAAAGGTAAATCGCCTATGGTTTACCTCGGTGCCTTTTTTATCACTACCTGGCTGGAACTCGTTGGTACAACTGCGGGAACCTGGGCATGGGTAGCTATCGATCCAGCCTCTGGATTAACGCAAGGCAATCCTCCAAGTGGGGTAGCTGCGTGGTATTGTCTAGTTGATGCGGTTGCGATGGCTGGAGCAGCGCCCGCATTACATCTACTACAAAAAATGAGTAATGGCATGGTTCAATTTAAACAGTTGGCTAGGATAAGAAGTGACAAGTAAGTAAAATAGTGTCTGGATTAGATTTTTTATTATGAAGTATTAAAAAAACTATTCGACAAAATAGCACATGTGTAGGTTTAGCGCTCTAATAGTACCTTTAGCCTGCATAACAGTCGGAATATAGGCTTAAAGTCTACTTTCTACAATATGGGCTAGTAGGCATATCAGTCTTATCAAAGAGTAAAAATAAAGATGCATTATATAGAACCTAATCAGGATTACCGTACTCAAAGTACACATGATCACACTGCCGAGGAATTAAGAAAAGCCGCTGTTAAACATTACGATGCCTGTTACCGGGATTACCTGTTTGCCTGGAGTGGCCGGGATGATTTGGCTTTACACTATGGTTATTGGGATGAAAATACTCGCTCACATAGCGAATCATTATTAAAGAAAAATCAAAAACTCTATGAGGCTGCTGATATACAGCCCAGTGATTATGTTTTAGATGCAGGCTGTGGTATCGGTGGCAGCTCAATTTGGATGGCAAAGAATCATGCTAATCACTTAAAAGCGATTACCATCAGTGCCAAACAAGCTTATTATGCAGAGCAGCATGCAAAGCGTCATGGCGTTGCGCAACACATTGATTTTGAAGTATCCGATTTTTGTGCCACTCCTTATGCAGATGCAACCTTTGATATCGTCTGGGGACTGGAAAGTGTTTGTCATGCTTTGAATAAAGCAGATTTTATACGCGAGGCTTTTCGGGTATTAAAAAAGGGTGGGCGACTGGTGGTGTGTGATGGCTTTTTAATGCAACGAGAAGTTGCAGACGAAGATTGGCCTGCCATGGTTGATTGCCTTGATGGCTGGGCGGTACCTAATTTATGTCTACGAGAAGAATTTGCACAATTATTAAGTGAGCAGGGTTTTAGTCATACTAACTATAATGATATTACCGAGCAGACTTTACCCTCAGCTGACTATATGTATAAAGTTGCTAAACGCCTACAGCCAGTGCAAAAAATTAGTCAGTGGCTAGGTTTGCGCAGTGAAACCCAGACTGCTAATTTTAAAGTGGGTTTGGCGCAACATCATTTATTTCACAATAATCTGGTGGAATACGGTATATTTAGCGCAAAAAAATTATAAATGATTACTTTATAAAACATGGAGAAATAATATGAAAAAAATACTTTTTATCGCTTTATTAATACTATCGCAGTCGGTTTTAGCTGAGTGGGTGCTAGATAATAAAGCATCTACACTTGACTTTACTACTACAAAAAATGTTAGCAAAACTGAAGTACAAACTTTTAAGGTCATGCAAGGGCAAATTAAAGGTGAAGCAGCGGTTATAACAGTTGATTTAAGCAGTGTGGATACAGGGATTGAGATAAGAGATCAACGTATACAAGAACTATTTTTTAATGTCGTAAAATTTCCCAGAGCCACTGCAAGTATTAATGTTAAAGAATCCGATGTTAACTCGATAAATACAGGTCAAATTAAAACCATGTATGTTGATGCCGTAATTGATTTACATGGTGTAAAACAAACGGTTCCGGTACAAGTGCAAGTGGTGGCTTTAGAAAAAAACTCACGTCTGGTTATTTCCAGGCATCCGGTTATTATAAATTTAACAAATTTTAATTTACTTGATGGTGTTAATGCATTGCGTGATATTGCAAAATTAAAAAGTATTAATGTAGCAGTCCCTGTTACATTCAGTTTATTATTTACACAAAAATAATTATTTATTTTACGTGCAATAATGCTTGCACTTTATTGATATTTTGATTCCGATTCCGTCAGTGTCAGGCCTGTCAAATCATAAGCTGAATTAATTTAGTCAGAGCCTCCAGTAAGAGGGGCCTGTTATACCTATTTATTCATTTTTTAGTTGGTCGTTATGCAAAAGAAAAAAAATTATAGTCTAGGAACATTATTTGTAAGTATTTGTTTAGTAGTTGTTTTAAATGGCTGCTCGGATGATAAGCCGAAACAGCAAGTTACCAAGGTACATAACCCATGGGATCATTCGCATGATGCAGTTGTAACAGATATACAAAAACATGTTTTTGAGCATGATTTTGCTGAGCAGTGTGTAGACAGGGAAGTCAGCAAGTCAATAAATAAAGAAAATGACAGCAAGCGCTTTGCCAAACCGTGTATGTGTATAGCGACTTTTATGATGAAAGATTTAACAGCGGTAGAAGCCGAAAAATTCCTGAAAGAAAACAAGAGTACACAATCGCTAAGGATTCGCTTCGAAAACGCAGCGTATCATTGTTTACAGGAAAAACAACAATCTAAATCACCGCAGGTGTTTAAAAATCGATAGAAGGTAAACGAAATTATTCAGGGTCAACTTGAATATTCTGCTATTTAATAGCAAGGTTACAACTGACTATTTTTTTCTCTTGGACAGGCTTTAAAACGAGCGAGTACTATCTGTTATGCAAATAATACATGAGCCCAGTCCAGAGAATGGTTATCTAAATCAACATGCCGAGCTATTGATATCAAGTTACCATCACTGGACAGGTAAAGATCTGGTAAAGCCCGGGCATTCTGACGGGGATAAATGTCGCGCCCTCTTTCAAGCGCCATACGCTGTTGTCTCACACAACAAAGACGATACCCCCGTTTTTAACTATGGCAATCAGACTGCGCTAAGTGTATTTGAAATGGACTGGTCAGCGTTTACTCGCCTGGCTTCTCAAAAATCAGCGGAATCTGTGAATCAGGCAGAACGAGATCAGCTCTTGACTCGTGTAAGCAAACTAGGCTTTATCGATGACTACCGAGGCGTCAGGATATCGTCGACAGGTAGACATTTTTTGATTGAAGATGCTACTGTATGGAATATAGTTGACGCAAGAGGCGAGTACTATGGCCAGGCAGCAGTATTTTATAAATGGTTGGAACTCTGTAGGTGATGGTGTGTTACACAAATAGTTATACTTCGCGCGGTGACGGTTGCAGATTTTATAGCGAGTTGATTTTGGTCGAAAGCAAGGCGCTGAAACAGGCGCATAGCAAGCTACGCGGCTGATTCAGCAACGCAGCTATCGGCAAAAATCGGCCGCCAGAAAACCGCAACCGGGGCCGGGCGAAGTATATATTGCGATTTCTTCCCTTGCATCCTCACCTCGAATATTAGGCTAGGATGCCTAAGCATAAAAGCTCAAAACTTTATTGATTTTCCATTAGTGAAAAAACGAGCCCAATCCAACCCAATGCGTAAATTAAGTGATGATAAGAAGGGATAGTCATGATCGTAAGATATGCAACTGTGCGTTATTTAAACAAAGCGAATAGTATAACAAACTGAAAAATTAGTTATTTCGCATAGCGCAGCTTTCTATCTTTGCGTGTCCACAAGAAAAAAACTACTGCCGTACCTATCAATCCCATCATGCCGCCCGGGCCCCAGATCATAATTCCGCCTAATTGTTGATCTAACATTACTTCAATGGCTAAACGCCCATCAAGTACATCGTATGCGGCATAGATCTGGTCTCTTTTTAAGGTAATCATCGCGCCAATAATGGTGTTAGGGATCGTCACTAACCACAAAATAACGATGCGCATACCAAAGGGAATACGTGATGTTTTTTGACGTGGATCGCAGATTAACCACCAGAAAAAGAAGCCGGTGAGGATCATGGTGAAGTGCATCCAGTTATGTAATGACTGATCTGCCAGAGCGCGGTTATGCAAGCTAGGAATTTGCCAGATTAATAAGGTTACGATAAATAGCATAGAAGCGATTACCGGATGGCCTAAGAACTTATAGAGCCATTGCACTGGCTTATTTCTGACAATAGGTGTTACAACTGAATGACGTATTATTTTAGGCAGTCCTTGTAAGAGTGGAGCAAGAGGCATGCTTAATATGAGTAGTAAGGGACCTAGGCCACGCATGAGTAAATGTTCGATTTGATGAAAAAAAAGAAAGTGTTCTGATAGTGGTTCTAATGGTGATTGTAAGGCTATGACAAAACAAAGCATGCCGAGTAAAAAGGTAATTGTTTGCCCTATGCTCACTGGACGACCTGCTTCTCGCCTTTTAGCACGACCACGGAAATAAACGACCACGGTCAATAACATCGGAATGGCAACATCTGGTGTATAAATCCACGCTGACCAGATAGGCTGCCAGGGTCTAATTTCACCGTGAGCGAAGCTTATTAGCGGGACAAGAAATAGGTAAAACGCTATTAGAACTTTTATAGGATTAGGATACACAGTTTTATAAACAAGAAGGATAGGCAATGCTTTTTGCCTATCCTATATTTTACAGGATTATGCGCAGAAATCTTCTATGCGTGATAATATGCCCGGCATATCCAAAATACATTCTGCTAATAGCTCTTCACGAGTCCCTTGTTCGATAAATCTATCAGGTAAGGCGATATTTAAAACCGGCATTAATATTTGTTTTGCCTGTAAAAATTCATTAACCGCACTACCTGCGCCACCGGCCAATACATTTTCTTCAATAGTGACTAGCACATCATGGCTTTTAGCCATCGCTAAAATGATTTTTTCATCAAGCGGTTTAATAAAACGCATATTAACCACGGTAGCACCAAGATGTTTGCCTACTTCGAGTGCAGGTGTGACCATGCTGCCCCAGGCTAGAATAGCAATCCGGCCACCCTTATGACGTATTTCTGCCTTACCAATTTCTAATTCACTAAAATCAGTATTGACTTTAGTGCCAGGGCCTTTGCCACGGGGGTAACGTACTGAAGCAGGGCCATCGTAGTTGTAGCCAGTAGTTAGCATCTGGCGGCATTCATTTTCATCAGCGGGTGCCATAACTAGCATATTTGGAATGCAACGCAGAAAACTATAATCAAAATTACCCGCATGAGTCGGACCATCTGGACCAACAAGACCTGCACGGTCTACAGCAAATAACACATCCAGGTTCTGAATGGCAACATCGTGTACTAATTGATCATAAGCGCGTTGCAAAAATGTAGAGTAAATTGCAACAATCGGTTTTGCACCTTGGCAGGCTTGTCCAGCAGCTAAAGTAACAGCATGCTGTTCGGCGATGGCAACATCAAAATATCGTTTTGGAAAACGTTCTGAAAATTCAACCATTCCAGAGCCTTCACGCATAGCGGGGGTTATACCTAATAATCGCTGATCTTGTTCAGCCATGTCACATAACCAGCTACCAAATACCTGAGTATAAGTAGGGTGAGGCGAAGGCGCAGCTTTAGGTAAGCAATCTTTGGTACGGTCAAAGGCTGGAACACCATGGTATGCTAATGGATCCTTTTCTGCAGGCGCATAGCCTTTACCTTTTTTTGTTACGATATGCAGAAACACTGGCCCAGAAAGCTCTTTTACGGCGCGTAGTGTATCCACCAGCATATCAATATCATGGCCATCAATAGGGCCAATATAATTAAAACCGAGTTCTTCAAACAATGTTCCCGGAACAATCATGCCTTTAACATGTTCCTCGGTCTTTTTAGCAAGCTGCCATACTGACGGTAATCCACTGAGTACTTTTTTACTTTCTTCGCGGACTGAAGAGTAAAGCTTACTTGAGATGATCTTGGTGAAATAGTTATTCATGGCACCGACATTAGGTGAAATCGCCATGTCATTATCATTCAGAATAACCAGTAAATTGGCATCGATCGCGCCTGCGTGGTTCATCGCTTCAAAGGCCATCCCGCCGGTTATACTGCCATCGCCGATGATGGCCACCATACGACTGTCTTCGCCTTTGTTTTCAGCTGCAATGGCCATACCTAATGCAGCACTTATCGAGGTGCTCGAGTGTCCTACTCCAAAAGCATCATATTCACTTTCCTGACGTTTAGGAAATGCAGAGACACCTCCTTTAGTACGAATCGTTGGCATACGTTCCTTACGGCCGGTTAGAATTTTATGTGGGTAAGCCTGATGACCAACATCCCAGACTAGCTTGTCTTTTGGGGTATTGTAGACATAATGCAAAGCAACAGTTAACTCAACTGTGCCTAAGCCAGCCGAAAAATGGCCACCTGATAAACTAACAGTATGGGTTAAAAATTCGCGTAATTCCTTAGCTAAAGGTATTAATTGAGCTCTGGATAATTTACGTACGTCTTCGGGCAGATCGATAGTATGTAAAAGTGGGTAGTTTTCTGCGATTTTCATAGTACGTTCCTTATGACCCTTTTTTTGATTTGAGAGCATGGCTAGCCAGGTTTTTCCCGAGCGACCAAATTGAGCCAGGGACTTTGTGAGTGTCAGCAATGGCTTGATCGAATGAGTTAACAACCCAGTCACGATCTTTTTGTGTTAAGTTCAGTGGCGGCAGTAATTTAACAACATTCATACCGTGCCCTGCCACCTGTGTGAGCAGGTGATGATCTTTAAATAAGGGTATGGTGATCATCTGACAAAATAATCCCTTATTGGCCGCTTCCAGTGTCGCCCAGGCTGCTTTAAGCTTTAGGCTTTTCGGTGCCTGAAATTCAATTGCAACCATTAAACCTTTACCGCGGGCTTGTTTTAAAAATTCGTATTTGCTACTCATGCCGTTGATACTATTAATGATGTCATCACCGACCTTTGCGCTGTTTTCAACCAGTTTCTCATCTTCTATGACTTGCAGTGTTGCAAGGCCTGCTGCCATCGCCATATTATTTTTGGAAAATGTCGATCCATGCACAACCGCTCTGTCCATACGGTTGAATACGGTGTCCATAATTTTGTTGGTCATGGCAACACCCCCAACAGGAACAAAGCCGCCTGATAAGGCTTTGGCCATACAAATCATGTCCGGTTGTACATCCCAGTGTTCTATTGCCCAGAATTTTCCGGTACGTCCAATACCTGTCTGGACTTCATCGGCAACAAATAACGTGCCGTATTTTTGACATAGCCGTTGTACTTCCGGCAAGTAATTGTCATCGGGAATATTAACCCCTTTGCCCTGTATGGGTTCGACTATAAATGCAGCAACATCTTTCGCGCTTAATGCTTGTTCCAGTGCAGCAAGGTCATTAAATGGCACTGAACTACAACCAGGCAGGAATGGTCCAAAGCCTTCCCGGAAAACCTCTTCACCGATTAAAGATAAAGAGCCCATGGTTAAGCCATGATAGCCATGATCACAGTATACTATTTTTTCGCGTTTTGTGGTGTAACGGGCAAACTTAATAGCAGCCTCGACAGATTCAGTACCTGAATTACAAAAAAACATTTTATTCAGATTGTCGGGTGTCGTAGTCAGAATTTTCTTGGCCAGTAAACCGCTTAAAAGTGATACATCCATTTGCACCAGATTAGGTAATTCCAGTGTTAGTGTTTCTTGTAATGCACTAATTACAGTAGGGTGGTTTCGTCCCAAGGCAAACACTCCAAAACCACTTAGGCAATCCAGATATTCAATATTATCCTGATCATATAAATATTGACCCAGAGCTTTTGAGTAGTTGCGGTCATAGCCTATCGTTTGCAAGACCCGAACCATTTGATTATTCAAATAGTTTTCGTGTAACTCAAATTTTTCCTGGCTATGTTGAGTAAAAAGTTCGGCGATACTGAATGACATGACTATTCTTGATAATATATTTAAAGTTGAATGGTTCTATTGCTAAAAGCAGGCAATATAAAAAGGGTGCAAAACAGGGTAAAACTAATGCCAACAGCCAAAGTAATACCCATACTGGAAATGCCAAAATGCGGTATTAGAGCTAAACTGATAAAACTACTCATCGTGGTAATCGAACTGAACATAACGCCACGAGCAGTAGTAGTTTGTAATAAGTGCTGGTTGTCTTCGAGGCTTTCATGTAAACAGTGCATAATATGGATGCCACTATCAACCCCCATGCCTAGTAGTAATGGTAGGGCGATAATATTAGCAAAATTAAACGGAATGCCAAGGAAAACATTCATAGTGCAAGTTAAAAGGCCAGCGAGTAATAAGGGACCTATGACTAATAGCGTTTTTTTTAAACTTTTCAACATGAATAAAAGCAATAAGCAAATAATAACTAGCGAACTAGTGAACGCCTGTTGAAAAGCTCGGACTACAGCTTTACCTGAGGCCTGATCGCCAACAGGCAGTCCGACTGCTGAAGGCTCAATACTTTGTACCTCTTCAGCGAATTGCTTTAAGTTCGCTGGAATGTTTAAATTTTGTTCCGGCATGATCATCGTACGATAGATGCCGGTCGGGCTTAACCATTGCAGACGAATGTAGTCAGGTATATCATTTATACCAAATTGATAAGCACTTAAACCCTGACTAAGCATACTAATGGTGTAAGGCAATAGGCCTAAAATACTGTTATCCAGGTTTTGCGCTAATATGACCGGTTCTGGAAATTGCTCCAGAGAGACTAAAAAATTATCGATGTTTGCACTGAGATCTGACAAGACCTGGGGATCAATGGATGTATTGTTTTTTTCTAGTAAGCTGGCAAGCTTAGCGTTAAATTGGCTTAACACCGCAACAGTATCAGAAGGTGCAAGTCGTGCGTTAAATTGACTCAGTTGTGGGCCTAAGATTAGAGTCAGGTCTTCAATCGTAAATAGCTTGTCTTCCTGATCGGTTGCAACCAGACTTTGCAGATTAATGGTACCATGAACTGAAGGTAACAGATCCAGTTTTTCAGCTAATGCTTGTGACTCTTGCAGGTTATTGCTTAATGCATACAGTGCATAAGGAGAGTCAGTTTCTGACTTTAATAAATCTTTAAATGTAGTCACCGATGTTGCTTTTGGATTACGCATATCGATTGGATTGGAATCGAAACTGATATACGGAATGGCAAATAGACAGGCAAATGCTATGACCAAGGTGCTAATGCGAATGGTTTTTTTATAGCGAAAAGGGAGTGTCTGGATAAAAGAGGGTTGGGCGGGTGCTTTAAAAGCTTCTGCATGTTTAAGTTTGAATATGCTTAGTAGTGCAGGCAAAACCAGCAGAGAAACAGCCAGACCAATAAACATGCTGACACCGGATATCAGACCTAATTCAGAAACACCTTTATAATCAGTAGGTATAAAAGCAAAAAAACCTATAGAGGTCGTTGATGCACAAAGAAATAGCGAAAAGCCAACGCTATGCAAGGCATTTTTAATTGCGTCTATATTGCTCTGTTTATTGACCAGTTGAGCACGATAATGCAAATTCATATGGATTGCGAAATCGACTCCCAGGCCTATATAAAGAGCAGCAAATGAAACGGAAATAACATTTAAATGGCCAATTGTGATGGCAGCAAAGCCAGCAGTCAGGGATAAGCCCATTAGCAAGGCAATCAGGGTTGCTAGCAGAAGTTTTATAGAGCGAAAACATCTGAAAAGGATAACTAAAACCAGCAGCAAGGAGCCAATACCGCTGAGTATTGCACCTTTTCCGATATCTTCTAATTCTTCATGCTGCAGAGCAATATCGCCAGTGATGCGAATATTTGAGCCTGGCATTTCGAGCATAAGTTGTTGGGACACTGTGCGTGCTTTTTCAATGGCCGCAGCGACAGGCATCATTGACTGATAATTTACTCTAGGTTTGGCGATGACAATTCGTCGTGTTTTATTAGTTGCGCTATTCGGGTTAAGAATTTCTTGCCAGGACACATGGTAGTGAACACCTTCAGCTGTCTTACCCAGGACTTTGCTGATAGACGATAGCAGTGCAGGTAAGCTTTGGCTGATCACGCTATCTTCATTTTCCAGAGCCTCAGTCAGAATTGTAAATAGCCCTTGTAGGTGGTAATTTTGTGCCAGATAACCAATAAATGGTTGAGCATCTGTCAGGTTACCGGCTAATTTATTGAGCTCTTCCGTGGACAGATAAAGAAAAGCCTGTTGACGGAAAAACGTATTGTCATCAGGAATATAATTAGATTCAAAATAATCAATATTACTATTCAGCCGTTTTAATAAATTATTGGCTGCAATAGCTGTTTCTTCAGGTGTTGGTGTATCGACCACAAACAGAATGGCATTGGTATCCTGAGGGAAAGCAGTTTCCAGGCGTTTATAATTTTTCTGAAAAGGTAAGTCTGGCGACAGCATTTCAGAGGAATTATTGTTAACCCCTAGATGGTCTTTTGCATAATAAATACTCAGACCTGTTAATAGTAGAGCGCCACCAAGAATTAGCCATGCATAGCGGGTAACTAGACACCCTTGCCATTTTAGTATTTTATTTGCTAAGGTCATGCCTGACTCCAGTGGGTCTGTGTTATCTGTGGAAGTCGATGAGCGAGGTATTTTAGGGTTTTATTAGCTGCATTGAAATGCAAGCCTAGTTTAATTAAACGCGGCAACTCGCCAGGGTGACTGCATAAGTAGCGCATAAGCTTGCTAGTAGAGACAATGCCACTATCGGTCATTGCATAGTTAATCGCTTCAGGTAAATTAAGTTCAGCTGGATCTACAATACTACGTATTGCGATAAAAGGTATCTGTGCCTGGTTTGCAGCCTGCGCGACAGCACCCGATTCCATGTCTACAGCGATAGCTTCGGTTAGCTGGTATTGTTTGCTTTTATCTTGTGCCAGGCTGATAACTGTATCGCTTTCCAGAAGGCAGGCTTGATCATAAGTCATGCAGTTATCAAGTAATTTAATGACTTGCTGTGACCATAGTCTATGCGTTGCTAATTGCTTGTTATCTTTGGTTAATACCCAGGCAGGGATAACCAGATCTCCCGCTTTTAAATGCGGAGCTAGTGCGCCTGCACAGCCCCAGCTAATTAACTGAGTTGCACCTTGGGCTAATAAATTTTGTGCAGCACTCTTTGCATTTTTTGGGCCAGAGCCCGATAAGGTGATTAGCGTGTTTTCAGACACAGCAAAGCATTCACCCTGCTTAATCCTGGATTTAGTCAGGGTATGTAATTCTTCAGGTAAAGCAACCAGAATACCAGTAATCACTTTTTACGTTTCTCATTGCGATAACGCGCTAAAGCCCATAATGGAAAGAATTTGTCATAACCATGGTATTTCAGATAAAACACCCGTGGAAAGCCCGGTGCGGTATGGCAGTCATCAGCCCATAAACCATCTTGTTGTTGTGTGTTGAGTAAATACTCAATACCAGCCTGCACTTCTTTTGATTGACACTCTCCGGCAGCCATTAATGCCAAAGTAGCCCAGGCTGTCTGGAAGGCAGTGCTGGTATGGAATTGACCGCGCACACTTGAATCATGATAACTTTGATTGTCTTCACCCCAGCCACCATCATCATGCTGTACACTTTTCAGCCATGTGACCGCTTTAGTGTACATGGCATCGTTCTTTGGTGTATTAGTTTGTTCCAGCGCGATGAGTACCGACCAGGTACCATAGATATAATTAGTACCCCAGCGACCAAACCATGAACCGTCTTCTTCTTGCTCAGAACGAATATAGTTCAAGCAGCGATTGTACGCAGGCAAGTACTCATCATGGTCTTGAGCCACTTTAGCCATTAGCATTATGCAGCGTGCGCTGACATCAGATGTAGGGGGGTCTAATAAGGCACCATGATCGGCAAATGGAATTTCATTAAGATAATAATAGGTATTATCCACATCAAATGCACCATAGCCGCCATTTCCTGCCTGCATACCAACAATCCAGCGAGTCGCACGGTGAATGGATTCATCCATATCGGGTAATTCAGAAGTCGCCATACCGTAGGCAACAACAGCAGTATCGTCGACATCAGGATAATGTGGGTTTTCAAATTGAAATGCCCAGCCACCGCCTTGCAGGTTTGGGCGTTGTATACGCCAATCTCCCGGTTCATCGGATAATTGTTTGGTTTTTAACCAGCTATAAGCGAGTTCTCTGCTGGCTTTGGTGTTGCCTAAATCAGCTTCCTGTAAAGCAAGTAAGGCCAGGCCGGTATCCCAGACAGGTGATAGGCAAGGTTGGCAATATGCTTGATCATCTTTGATGACTAATAGTTTATCGATAGCCTTGCGTGCCGTAACAACATGTTCATGATCAGCAGGCATGCCAAGTAAAAGCATCGCTTGATAGGCATTGACCATAGCAGGGAAAATACCACCCAAACCATCTTCGCCATTAAGTCGCTCGGTAAACCAGTTCTTGGCTTTTGTTACCGCGATATGATGCATTTTATCAGTGACCAGTATGCGTGATTTACGCCCCAGCGCATCCAGAAACAAGAAAAATTTATTCAGCAGGCCTCTTTCAGGAAAATAATGCTTTTCTTTGTCCGGATGGACAATAAATAATTCCAGGATATCAATATTAAGCGGGTTTTTTGCTTTTGCCTCTAGAGTGCACAGGATAAAAAGAGGGATCATAACGGTTCTGGACCAATAGGATACTTTATCTATATGAAAAGGAAACCACTTAGGCAGTAACATGATTTCTACTGGAATAAAAGGCACACCTCGCCACGGAAGCTGTTCAAAAATAGCCAGCGCAATACGGGTAAAAACATTTGCTTTAGCAGCGCCACCCTGATTAAGAATAAACTCGCGCAAGCTTGCCATATGAGGCTGATCAGGCTGGTCTCCAGCCAATTTTAATGCATAGTATGCTTTTACACTGCAGCTAATATCGCCTTTACCACCGTGAAATAATGGGTAACTACCATCTTCAGATTGATGCGCGCGCAAATAGACCGCAATTTTAGCCTGTAATTCTTGGTCAATATCATCCAGGTAATGCATCATCATGATGTATTCAGCTGGAATAGTGCAATCTGCTTCTAGCTCGAATAACCAATAACCATCCTTGTGCTGTAAAGACAGAAGTTCGTCTTGAGCATTTTTTATGGCACTGTCCAGTGAATGGATCTTGCTCATATTGTTATAATCCTCGGTAAACATAGTGCGACTTATTTATTTGCTTGATATTGCCAGTCCTTACAGACCAGATTTTTACTTTTAAAATTAAAAAGCAGTGATAGGAGAAAGTTGCTACGACCAATGACTCGTGTTGTAAAAATAGTCTGTTTGACGCTTTTACGAGTGATTTTGACTTGATTCGAGTCCTTAAAATCCAGGTGTTGTTTTATTTCATTAAGGGTAAGCACTGCCATACCTAGTGCCCATAGACAAAAGTTACGCATACCGGTTTCATGGCTCGGGAGTAGCTGTGTATAGGTAAGAGCATCTTGCAAATGACCTTGCGCGATACTAATTAAGTGCTCTAGCCCCAGCCGAAATTCAGCGCTATCAGTTGATGTGCTCAGTTCTTTCAGGTCAAAGCCTGTTTCAGTGAAAATATCCTGGGGTAGCCAGCAAACTCCGCGTTGAGCGTCATCCCAGATATCTTTTAGGATATTAGTCATCTGCAAACCCTGACCGAAGGAAACGGAAAGTTCGAGTAATTGTTCGCGGTGCTGATTAATTTCCGGCGAATAATGACAAAATAATTTTGCCAGCATTTCACCGACGCAGCCTGCGACATAATAGCAATATTCATTCATGTCCTGCATGGTTGCCAGACCGCTGTGTAAATCCATGCCTTGATACACAGGCATACCTTTTGCCATAGTTTCAACACAGCCTAGCAGCGCTTCAATTTGTTCAGGGGCAAAGCTATGAGTGATTTCTATAACCCGTGGAGTTAGCTGAATCAACACATGTTCTGCAGGAATGGTTTGTGTTGATAACAGGGGAGCTAAATCCCGAGTGAAAATTTCAGCTGCTTTGCCCGTTCTAACGACTTCTATAAAAGTACTACAGAAATGTTCCTTCTGTTCAACACTGAGAGACACTTCATCTTCAACTGTATCCACTATACGACATAACAGGTAGGCATTGGCAACTGCAGAGTATAGACCTGCAGGTAACTGAGGAATTGTTAATGCAAATGTTCGCGATACACCTTCCAATAATATAGCCTGAAATTCATCGACAGAGGCGACTAAAAGCGAGTCTGGGTTTTCAATAGAAATTTGAGTGTCAGTCATGCTATCTCTGTAAAAAGTGTATTGAAAGGAAAAAACTAAATATAGTGATGAATTATAGACTGTCTGTAGTTTAAATACAAAATATGTTGTTTTTTTGCGAAAAAGTTACATTTATGTCTTATAGATGACCGTAAAAATAAGCTGGATAGATGATTTTCTGGCAGACCTTTTATTGTTTTTATGTAAAAAATTGCGTTTCAAACTGGTGTTAGTCGTTTAAAAATAGTATGCTAGATCTTAATTAGGAATGATTAATGGAATTATGTACAGGGAATTTAAGGCTTGTTTCCATATTTTCTTTTTGTTGCAAATTTGCAACTTTTTGGTTTGTTTATATTTTAAGATCTGGAGTAAAAGGTTATGGGTGTTCCATTAAGACAGCAAATTGCTGTAGGTACGTATTTAATGAAGCAAAAATTCAAAGGTGTCGATAAATATCCTTTGGTATTAATGTTGGAACCCTTGTTCCGTTGCAATCTGGCGTGTGCAGGATGTGGAAAAATTGCTTACCCTGATGATATATTAAATAAACGCTTATCAGTTGAAGAATGCCTGCAGGCCGTGGATGAATGTGGCGCGCCCATGGTGTCTATTCCTGGCGGAGAGCCATTGATTCATAAAGAAATGCCGGAAATAGTTGCCGGCATTGTTAAGCGTAAGAAATTTATTTATCTTTGTACCAATGCATTATTGTTGAAAAAGAAGATAAAAGATTATACGCCATCACCGTACTTGACTTTTTCAGTACATCTTGATGGTAATCAGCATAGACATGATGCGTCAGTATGCCAGGATGGTGTGTTTGATATTGCTGTGGAAGCAATTAAAATGGCGCTAGATAAAGGTTTTAGAGTGACTGTTAATTGTACGCTGTTTCAGGGTGAGACTTCGCAGGAAGTTGCAGATTTTCTTGATTATGCAACAGAGTTAGGTGTAGAAGGTATAACAATTGCACCTGGTTTTAGTTATGAAGATGCCCCTAATCAAGACTCGTTTATTTCTAGTCAGGCTGCAAAAGAGTTGTTCCGTGGAATTTTTGCCATTGGAAAAAATAAAAAATGGAAATTGAACCACTCTTCGCTTTATCTGGATTTTTTGGCTGGAAATCAGCAATACGACTGTACGCCCTGGGGGAATCCAACACGTAATGTTTTCGGTTGGCAAAAACCTTGTTACCTGTTGTCAGATGAGGGTTATGTTGACAGTTTTCAGGAAATGATGGATACCACTCCCTGGGATAAATATGGCGCTGGAAAGAATCCTAAATGTGAAGGTTGTATGGCACATTGTGGATACGAAGCGACGGCGGTAGAAGATACTTTGGCCCACCCTATAAAGGCATTAGCTGCAGCAATTCGTGGACCGAGAACGGAAGGTTTAATTGTTAAGGCTCCTAGCTATAAACCTACGGCAACGAGACTAACAGATATTCCTGTTAACGTAGAAGGTTAAGGCGCTAGTTACGCTAATGACAGAATTATTAAGCGGTCTGGCCGCTTTTATCTGGTTGCTTACTGCGTTGCTTCCCTGGCAACCTTGGCGTACCAGAGAGTTATTAGAGGCTGATGAACCAGGAGATCTTGATTTAAGCGATATAACGGTGGTTATTCCGGCGCGGAATGAAGCGTCAGTGATAGTCGACACTTTGCAAGCCTTAAAGCAGCAGGGGCAGGGCTTGCATATCATTCTGGTTGATGATGAATCGACAGATGGTACTGCAGAGCTAGCTCTGCAGGTGGGTGTGGATAATTTACAGATTATCCGTTCTGAATCTTTGCCTAATGGCTGGACAGGCAAATTATGGGCGCAGGAACAAGGCTTGCGAGTGGTGCAGACGCCATTAGTATTATTGCTGGATGCAGATATTTTTCTAAAGTCGGGTATTTTGTCTGCTTTAAAAGCCATGCGTGATGTCCAGGGTTTACAGTTTGTATCTTTGATGGCCATGCTCAAAGTCGATAGCTTCTGGGAAAAAATGCTGATGCCGGCATTTATTTACTTTTTCAAAATGCTCTATCCTTTTGCACTGGCAAATAATCCCGCTAGTAAAATGGCTGCTGCTGCAGGAGGATGTATTCTGGTCGATACTCAGGTTCTGCATGCAATAGGCGGAATGTCTGAGATTAAAAATGTAGTGATTGATGATTGTACCCTGGCAAAGAAAATCAAACAGGCGGGTTATAAAACCTGGGTGGGGCTCACACATGACGTTATCAGTCAGCGGCCATATGTGTCGTTGACTGAAATATGGGATATGGTCGCGCGTACCGCTTATACGCAGTTATTCTATTCTAATATGTTGTTGTTGATCTGTACTCTGCTTATGACGCTTATGTATTTGCTGCCTTTGTACGGTTTAGTATTTTTTAGCGGAAGCGCATGGTTTTTTTCAGTGCTAGCCTGGTTAATTATGCTAGCGCTGTATATACCCACCCTGCGCTTTTATACACTTAATAGTGCATGGGCTTTATGTATGCCAGTAGTAGCTGGTTTATATTTGTTAATGACCTGGACTTCAGCTGTGCGCTACTGGCGAGGCGAGCGCTCACGTTGGAAAGGTCGAATTTATCAGAAAGGTTAAAACAGAATGATGCCAATTAGAAAAGTGATAATGATGTTCTTTTTGTTTTTTTTTACTTCGGTAGTGCTTGCTGAAGTCGATGAAACAGAAGCTGCGACTCAAGTGGTTAAAGACTTTCAGGCCGTATTAATAGATGTAATGCAGCAGGGTGACAAACTCAATTTTGAACAGCGTTTTGAGATATTAAAGCCTGCAGTATTAAAAAGCCATGATTTAGCCAAAATTACTCGTATTGTGGTTAGCAAGGAATGGCAGACGCTAACAACCGAACAGAAAAAAGAGCTAATAAGAAAGTTTAGTACCCTAAGCATTGCATCTTATGCGCATTATTTTAATAGCTTTTCAGGTCAAAGCTTTAAAGTCGAATCGGCAAAGTCATTGTCTCCCGGGCAGATTTATGTACATACATTTTTAGTGCTTCCTGATGATAAAGATGTCAGTATGGACTACCTTTTGAAAAAGACCGGCGATGAATGGCGTATTATAAATATCATCACTAATGGCGTAAGTGATCTGGCCTTAAAGCGTTCAGAATATGTTGCCGTGATACAAAAATCAGGTTTTGATGCTTTATTAGCAGAACTTTCTGTTAAAATTGAAAAATTCTCTAATTAAAATAAAATTTCCGCCTTTGATCATTCGACTATTATCGCGTCTCGTAGCTTCTGCTGGTATTTGTTTATTAGTCGCCTGTGCCAGCATTAGCGAGCCTAAAACAGTAGAAGTAATAAATTCTGACGACCCACATGAAAAAATTAACCGTGAAATCTTTGCTTTTAACAAAGGCGTGGATACCTATGTTGCTTCGCCTCTAGTCACTGTTTATCAATTTACGCTTCCGGATCTCTTAAGCGCAACCATTGCAAATTTTTTTACTAATTTAAAAGAACCCAGAACCGTAGTCAATGATGCCTTGCAAGGAAAGCAGGCATCAGCTGGTGCGGATTTTGAACGCTTTGTTATAAATTCATTGCTGGGCCTAGGTGGTTTGATTGATGTCGCTAGCTACGCAGAAATTGAGTACCATGAAGAAGATTTTTCTCAAACTATGGCCGTCTGGGGTGTGCCGCGCGGAGAGTATGTGGTGATTCCTGTATTAGGTCCTTCGTCTTACCGAGGTGTTCCAGGGAAAATTATCGACGCTGCTGCCAGTCCGGTTAGTTATCTGATTTGGCCGATACAAGTATTAGATCTTTTAAACTCACGTTCTAATGCCGATCAGTCTTTAAATTTTATTGATGAGGCGGCAGTCGATCCTTATTTATTTATGCGCGCTTCTTATTTGCAGTGGCGAGACTTTCAGATTTCTGAAGGTGCGAATGCAGCAGATGATATATTACTACCTGAATTAGATGAGTCATTTGAGGAAGAAAATCTGGATCTATTACAAGAAGATTTAGATATTAAATTGTAGGCAGGGAAAATGAATAGCCAGACTAAAGAGGTTATAGCACAAACCAGATATTGGCTAGAACATGTTGTGATAGGACTTAACTTTTGCCCTTTTGCCAAACCTGTTTTTGAGCAAGGTAAAATACATTTTCAGGTAAGCGATGCGCAGTCGCTGGAGTGCTGCTTAGAAGACCTGATTGCTGAGGCTGAAAGACTAGATACACAGAGTGAAATAGAAACCAGTTTACTTATTTTTGAAAGCTCATTACAGGATTTTGATAATTTCCTGGATGTGCTGGAAATAGCTAACGATTTGATGTTTGAACAGGGCTATGAAGGGGTATATCAATTAGCAAGCTTTCATCCGGATTATTGTTTTGCTGAGACTGATGAAAATGATCCGGGAAATTACACTAACCGTTCTCCTTATCCGATGCTTCACTTAATCCGTGAGCGGAGTATAGAGCAGGCGTTAGCGAATTATAAGAACCCAGAAAACATTCCTGATATTAATCTGCAAGTGGCTCGCGAGTTGGGCCTAGAGAAAATGCAAAGCATGCTGCAGCAAGCTTTGCAGTCAAAAAAACAATGAATACCTTGTGAGCGGACTTCAGTCTGCTTTAGCAGTTTTTTCTAATTCTAGCTCTGCTAATAAAAATTCAATTTCTGTACGCATTTTTTGTCTAAAAAATATAAAACGCCAGCGACTACCGCCGCATTGTTTCCATAGCATAGCGGAACGTATACCACTTAATAGCAGTGCTCGGATTTTATTAACAACATCCGGTGATGAAAGATAAGTCTGATCTCCGTTTACCATAATACGCGGGTTAATCGTACTAATGGTGCTGTGATAAATATCTGCCAGGTTAGCAATGACATTTTCATGCATGACACCGAAATGCTCGCTTTGAGCCTGGGCTATTTTGATTTTGCCGCGTACTGCTTTTAACATCTCCTTGTCGGCAGTAAAACTAGTTTCTAAAAAAATCAGAGAGGCAGCATATCTTGCGATTTCAGGGTTGGGTATGCTGTGGGTTTTGAGTTGCAATTGTAATTGTTCAAGACCCAGCTTTATGCCTGAGAGTCCTCCATATATATCTACTGGATTATCGGCTTCCAGAACTAATAAACTACCAATACTGGCTTGTATGGCTTGTTTATCGGCTTTTCCTGTTGTTGCTAATTGTTGAACCAGGTAAGTCGCCTGGGCTATGCCGGCAAGCGAAATTGTTTGATAGGTTATTGTTTTGAAAGACATAGGATTAACAAGTTTGATTAGGAGTACACGCTTTTTCAGTAGGGCGCTTTTCTTTTATCCATCCAGAGATACCCTTTTGTAAATGCGATACATGAGACATATTAAGTTCTTCGGTTAAAAGTTTTCCTACTCTACCACTACGGCCACCTGAGTGACAGACTAATATAATTTCCTGATCAGGTGATGATTTTAATTTTTGCACTTCTGCAAGCCACTGCTCGGTATTGTAATTGCCGTTTCGATCAAAAAAATTAACCGGGTGACTGCCGGGTATTATTCCTGTATTTTGCCATTCCTGTGGTGTGCGAATGTCGATAACCAAGGCATCCTTGCCTAGATTGTTATTTACCTCGCCAGGTGATAAATTAGTAAGTTCCGCAGCACTAAGAATATGACTACTGAATAAAAAGAAAAAAATGAGCGAGTATGGTATGAAATTTTTAATATGCATAAGTAGATACTTCTTAATATGAGAGGGGGGATTTTTAACCAGTAGTGAATTCCTTGGTAATTTATATCATGATTAATGTTTATTAGTCGAGTATGATATACAGCTAAATTTTATAATCGGACATGGGAAGATAGCAATGACAACAACAGTAAAGCTCAACGTAACCGGAATGAAGTGTGGAGGTTGTGAAAATACAATTAAACAGGCATTAACTGGCAAAGCCGGAATTTTATCTGTAGATACCAGTCACGGCGATGACAGGGTGGAAGTAGAGTTTGATGAAACCACGATTGAAGAAGATGATGTAATTGAGCTTATTGAAGCTGCGGGTTTTAAAGTAGTAGATTAACATTGGTCTGGCAATTAGTAGAGTAGACCTTAGCTTGCCTTCTCCCCTGGTCAGTAACAAAAAGAGAGAAATTTATGAGCGAAGAAAATAATTCCCATAACACAGATAATAGTGAGTCTGAAATTCGCTTATCTGTGTTAGGCATGAGTTGTGCTGGCTGTGTAAGCGCAGTAGAAACAGCATTAAACTCGGTTTCAGGAGTGACCTCGGTTACAGTAAATTTTGCTGATCATTCGGCCACTGTAAAAGGTGAAGTTGACCCTGATTTACTGAAAAAGTCACTGAAAGATTCAGGCTATGACGGTGCGGTCATGGAAGGCTTTGAAGACCCTACTGAACAAGAAGAGCAAGAAATGGCTCGCTATAGACAACTCATGCGCAAAGCTACGGTTGCCGCAGTGTTTGGAGTGCCGCTAATGGTAGTAGGCCATTTCGGTGGTGTTCCCGATATAGGCTCGGCAACTGGTAACTGGTTCTGGCCTGAAGTCGCACTGATTACTCTGGGTATCTTGATTTATTCCGGTGGCCATTATTTTGTTGGCGCTGTAAAGTCATTACGTGCCAGACAGGCAAATATGGATACACTAATCGCCCTGGGTACTGGTTCTGCATGGTTATATTCCTCCGTTGTTATTGATTATTCCGAATATTTACCTTCCCTTTCTGCCCATGCCTATTTTGAAGCATCCATCATTATCTTGGCTTTTATTAATTTTGGGGCAGCACTTGAAACCAAAGCGCGCGGAAAAACTTCTAGCGCGATCCGTGCCTTGATTGGACTACAACCGCGTACGGCAAGAGTGGTTAGAGAGGGACAAGAAATTGATATTCCAATTGAAGAAGTTGGATTAGGTGAAACTTTAAGAGTACGTCCAGGTGAAAAAATTGCTGTGGATGGTGAGCTACTAGAAGGGCATTCAACAGTTGATGAATCTATGTTAACCGGTGAATCCTTACCAGTAGAAAAAGTTGTCGGTGCAAGTGTTGCAGCAGGCACCATGAATCAGCAAGGGAGCTTTTTATATCAGGCTACGCGTATTGGTCGTGATACCGCTTTGGCGCAAATTATTAAAAGCGTGCGTCAGGCGCAGGGAAGTAAACCTGAGCTTGCAAAACTAGCCGATAAAATTGCCAGTATTTTTGTCCCGGTCGTGGTTTGTATTTCCATCCTGACGTTTATAATCTGGAATATCTGGGGACCAGAGCCTTCATTAGGATATGCCTTTGTCACTGCAATGACGGTATTAGTAATAGCCTGTCCTTGTGCTTTAGGCTTGGCAACTCCTATTTCTGTTATGGTATCAGTAGGCCGTTCCGCGCAGTCAGGTATCTTGATTCGTAATGGCGATGGCTTACAGGTGGCCGGTAAAATCAGTACCTTAGTGCTGGATAAAACAGGCACTGTAACAGAAGGCAAACCTACAGTATCAACCATCGTAGCAGCTGGAGATTATAGCCAGGATGATATTTTGCAGTTAGCTGCAAGTATTGAGAAAAATTCCGAACATCCTTTAGCTTCTGCCATTATTAATGCTGCTACAGAGAAATCTTTAAAATTAACCAGAGCAAAGCAATTTGCATCAGTTGCCGGGCATGGTGTGTCGGCCATGATTAAAGATCATGCCGTGTTATTTGGTAATGTCGCTTTAATGCAGGAAAAAGGTGTTGCCTATGCAGCTTTTGATGACAAAATGCTTAGTCTGGCAGAGCAAGGACAAACTCCAATGTTATTAGCGGTTGATAATGCTATCGCAGGAATCATTGCAGTCTCTGATCCCATTAAAGCTGACTCGGCAGAGGCAATTAAGCAATTACAAAAACAAGGTGTACGGGTAATAATGGTAACGGGTGATAATACCACTACTGCTGAAGCCATTGCTAAACAAGCGGGCATTCGCGAAGTACGCGCACAGGTTTTACCTGAAGATAAAGCCGTCATTGTCAAAGAACTACAGCAAGCAGGAGAGGTCGTCGGCATGGTTGGCGATGGTATTAACGATGCGCCAGCTTTAGCCCAGGCTAATGTTGGTATCGCGATTGGTACTGGTACCGATGTGGCGATAGAAAGTGCGGATATAGTGATCTTGCAAGGCTCGTTACTGAAGGTGCCTGAAGCTATGTTGTTGTCCAAAGCAACGGTGGCAAATATACAACAAAATTTATTTGGTGCTTTTATTTATAATTCACTGAGTATTCCGATTGCAGCTGGCTTGTTATACCCGGTGTTTGGTATTTTATTAAGCCCAATGATAGCAGGTGCCGCCATGGCGATGTCCTCAGTAACCGTCGTTGCCAATGCCAATCGTTTGCGCTGGATGGATTTGAATAACGAGGACAAGAAAGACTATAAGCAGCAGGTTTTAGAGTTGATCGAGGCTTTTAAAAAGAGTTTAGCGTAAGGTGGTAGGCAAGGCTGTTTCTGTGCTATGGGCAGTAACAGCCTTTTGCTGTGACATATGTTGACCTAGGTA
Source organism: uncultured Methylomonas sp. (assembly GCA_964459125.1). Lineage (GTDB taxonomy): Bacteria > Pseudomonadota > Gammaproteobacteria > Methylococcales > Methylomonadaceae > Methyloprofundus. Next base: position 47,052 of record CAYWLM010000001.1, read on the forward strand.
TCTTGCTTGTCTAAGTCTTAAGCCTGCCTCACTAAACTCATTTTAATATAAGCTGTTTGCTGTAATGCCAGCTTTGATTGGCTGTATAGCATCAAAAAATAGCGCTTTTAGCTGATCCTGACTAATCCTGATTTTACGCGTTTTTGCATCAGCTCTAAATATTGCTGTTCTGCTTTTAACCAGTCTTGTAAGTTCTGATCTTGTTTAAATTCACGTTTTAATGAGTTGAAATAAGCCGCATCAGAAATCCATTTTTGTTTTTGTACTTGATTTTTACTCATGAGATATGGTTTTTAAGTTCTAAATGTTTAGAAAAAATAGCTGCAGAAATAAACGCAAATTATGCTCTATTATAAAATACTGGTGTGATTTTTCTTAAAGACTTTTTAGCCTCATTTGTTTACCGGTAAAACCTGGATAACATAATCTAGAATTTCCCTGTAAAATACTTCGCTACTGTCAGCCAGGATTTATTATGCGACATAAACTCGTCGTAAGGCATGCTTATTGCTTTTTCAGGCTTTGGGCTTTCTTTACTTATAAGGGAAAATAAAATGCAAATGCGTTTAGCAGATATTCAGCATCACGTAGGTGGCGAGTTATTTGGCGATGCCGGCACTGTAGTTAAAGCGGTCAATTCATTAGAGTTAGCTATGCCGGGTGAGATAGCATTTGCAGAAAATGACAAGTACCTGACTGCTGCTTTGCAAAGCAATGCCTCGATTTTAATTGTGCCGAAAAGTTTTCCCGAACTGGACGGTAAAAATATATTAAAAGTTGATAAGCCGAAAGAGATTTTTATCGGCATTATGATGATGTTTGATGACTCAGGAGTGACGTTTTCAGGTATTCATCCCTCCGCTGTTATAGCTGAAAAGCAAGTAATAATCGCAGACTCTGTGGCTATTGCTGCACATGTTTGTATACAGGAAAATGTCACCATCGGTGCGAATACAACGATCGATTCTAATACCCATATTGGGCATCATGTCGTTATTGGCGAACATTGCAAAATAGGTCCAAATGTCACTATTTTATCTAAAGTAACGTTAGGGCATAACGTTACAATCCATCCTGGTACGGTAATAGGCGGGGATGGTTTTGGCTACTTCTGGGATGGACAGCAACAGAAAAAAGTACCGCAACTTGGTGGTGTAATTATTGAAGATAATGTCGAAATAGGCTGCAATGTCTGTATCGATAGAGCAACCTTTGGCATGACGCGGATCGGCAAAGGTACAAAAATCGATAATCTGGTACAAATTGCGCATAACAATGATATAGGCGAGCATTGTATTATTGTTTCCCATGTAGGTTTATCTGGCAGTGTTACATTAGGTAAACGTGTTACTTTGGCAGGACAGGTTGGGATTGCCGATCATATCACCATGGGTGATGGTTCTACAGCTGCTGCAAGAACAGGGATTTCTAAAGACGTACAGCCCAATCAGGTGGTCTGGGGCGCACCGAATCGGCCTATAAAACAAGTAATGCGTGAAATGGCAAGCATTACTAAATTACCAGCTCTATTGGGTCAGGTGAAAAGTATTCTTAAAAGATTGACAGAGATAGAACAAAAGCTATCTCGTCTGGATAATGAATAGAGGAGTGGGCTGTATAGGCCTACTCCATAGTGAATTATTACTCTACTCGCGTCCTGCGTGAAAATTCATACGCGGCGCTTCTCGCTTTATGCCACAACGTATCATCAACAGCATTTCCACGCAGAGCGTAGAAACAAGATTTAATTAAATAATGAAAACTTTTCTCAAAAGTTCGTGGTTATTGCCTGTTTTATCAGGCTTCTTTATTGGCACCAGTTATATTCCTTTTCCTCCCTGGGCTTCGGTGTTTGGTTTTATCCCCTTATGGATATTCTGGGAACAACAAACGCGCCTGAGAAATATCATTCTAAGCAGTATACTCTGTACTTTTGTTTATACCCTGATCGGTTTTAACTGGGTCACGCATTTATTGCACGAGTTTGCCCACGCCCCCTGGATTATTGCTGCATTAGGCATGCTCTTATTCGCCTTGTTTGCACATCTTTTTGTGCCGGTTGCAGGAACGCTATGGTTTATTGGTCGAAAACACAGACTATACTCCGGTTGGCAGTCTATCCTGGCAATGGGCTTGTTCACTGCATTATCTTTGTGGGCCATTCCGATGTTGTTTAAATGGAATTTTGGCTATGCCTGGTACGGCGCGGGTATTCCCCTATATCACTTGGCTGAATACATCGGTTTTAGCGGTTTAAGCATGTTAACGGTGCTTGCTAATGTGCCTCTGTATATTGCATGGCAGAAAAAGCAGGATAAAGTCGGGCGTGTTGTACTTATTCGTGTGTTTATTGTATTTCTTATCTTGAATGCTTTTGGTTTAAGCACAAAAGCATGGCAGCCCAAACCTGATGCTTCATTTAATACTTTGCTAGTGCAGGCTAATATAGGCAATGCCGAGAAAATGGCAGCTGAATTCGGGCGTGGTTTTTATGATGAAATACTGCATAAATATCAAGCGGCTACGGATAAAGGTTTAGATGAACATGCTGACCGCAAGATTGATTTTATTCTCTGGTCCGAAACCGCCTTTCCATCCTTGTTAAACCGGGAATATCAGGATAGCTATTTTTCTCAGCAATTAATAAACTATATCAATAAGCGGCAGGTTGCACTCATTACAGGCGCTTATGCGAAAGATCCTGATAGCGGCTTGATTACAAATTCCTTATTTATTTTAGATAAGCAAGGACAGGTACAGGCACCGTATTACAGTAAAACTATTTTACTGGCTTTTGGCGAGTATATCCCCGGTGAGGAACAGTTTCCGGTATTCCGGGAATGGCTGCCTATGGTCGGGCATTTTGGTCGTGGCCAGGGGCCTACTCAATTACTTGCATTAGAGGATTATAAAATAGGCCCGCAAATATGTTACGAAAGTCTTTACCCGGGTTTTTCTAGATCATTAGCCGATCTAGGTGCGCAGTTTATTGTCAATGTCACCAATGATTCCTGGTATGGCACTTGGCAAGAGCCTTATCAGCATATGTACATGACCCTGGCGAGAGCGATAGAAACCCGCAGACCCTTGGTACGAGTAACTAATACCGGGATTTCAACGGTAGTGCTGGCATCGGGTGAAGTCTTACAGCAATCACCTATGCATCAGGATTGGGCTGGATTATATACGGTCCCTTATTTAAAAGAACCTAAAGCAACTTTTTATCAGCGATATTATGCTTTAATGCCTGGTGCTTTATTAGGGGTTTTATTATTATTGATATTAAATGGCTGCAGATTACATAAAACCACGCAAGGACTTTAGTCCGCAAGATAGGTATTACATAGGGCGAGCTACATACATCAGCAATAATTTTAACCCAGCAGTCCTTACCACATTAAATCATCAGGAATCTGATAATCAGCATACGGATCATCAGTCGCTACCTGATCTTCTATCTTGTCGTTCAGAACCAGAATAAAACTGGCATCACGTTGTTTTATTTTCTCAGCCACTTGTGCGGGCACCAGTGCGTAGCGAGGAGCATCATATTTAACAATGGCTAATTTACCATTGCTGATATTTTTTAGCGTGGCATTATCGACATAAATTTTCTTGACCGTATCATTGTCAGAGAAATTATAAGCAATCCCTTCACTATCCTGGGCCTGAGTATTGAGCTCAATTAGTTGCTTTATCTGCGCTACAATCGCTTTTTGATCTGCTGCTAACTTGCGTTGCTGGTTTAACTCACGGTCTTTGGCCTGTTTTTCAGCCAGAGATTTTTGCGCAAGTAAGGTGGCTTCCTCGGTTTGTTCCGTTTTGCTATTGCGTTGTTGTTTTGATTGTTTATACTTTTCCTTTTTTGCTTGATTTGCTTTATCTTTCTTAATAAGACCTGAGTTCAAAAGCTGGTCTTGTAATGAGATTGCCATACTTATTGCCTTTATTATGCTGAGTTGGTTGTGGGTAAATTATAATGTAATCAGCTTTTTATTTAAATAGTGCTGGAGTTATTCCTTATATGAGTCATGTGCCCAAGAAAGTTATGCTGGTGTCTGGAGAATCCTCAGGCGATCAGCATGGCGCAAATTTATTTCTTGAATTAAAAAAACGCTGCCCTGATATCCAGGGGATTGGTATGGGCGGTAAAAAAATGGCCGAAGCCGGGATAGAGATACACTATGATTCTTCAAATATCGGTGTCATCGGTGTGATCGAAGTCATTCTGCGCTATGCCGAGATCAAGCGAGCCTTAAATGCAATGCAGAGCTTGCTGTTAGAGCAACGACCTGATTTGCTGATATGTATAGACTACAAGGAATTTAATTTTAAATTAGCAGGTTTTGCCAAGAAAAATGGCATCAAAGTATTATTTTATGTCAGTCCGCAAATCTGGGCCTGGCGGCCTGGGCGAGTAGTTAAATATGGCAAGGTCATAGATATGATGGCAGTTATATTCCCCTTTGAAGTGCCTTTTTATGCAAAGGAAAATGTGCCCGTACGCTATGTCGGACATCCTTCGGTGGATACAGCCCATGCACAGCATAGCAGAGAACACGACTTTAAGGCGTTTGGCCTGGCAATTAATCAGCCGGTAGTGGGTATATTGCCGGGTAGTCGTAGCGATGAAATCAACCGTATGTTACCGGTTATGCTGCAGGCGGCTGAACTGATACAGCAAGCTATTCCGGGTGTTCAGTTTGTTTTGCCGCAGGCAGATTCAGTAACAAATGAATTATTACAGGCTTCTTTTCAACAGTCTCCAGTTGAGGTGAAAAGCATAAAAAGTCAGTTTCATGATACGGTGCAATGTTGCGATGTAGTGATGACCGTCTCAGGAACGGCTACCCTCGAAATTGCCTTGCTTGAAGTGCCTATGTTAGTGGCTTATAAGCTATCTACTATTACCTATTTACTCGCGAAGATGCTGGTCGATACCGAGTTTATCGGCTTACCCAATATCATTGCTGGAAAACCCGTAGTCAAAGAGTTTATCCAGTATCAGGCGACACCACAAAACCTGGCGCAGGAAATAATCCACCTATTAACCGACAAGCAGTATGCGCAAACAGTACGTGAAGGTTTGCAAATGGTTAAAATAAAAGTAGGTGAGGGCGGTGGTTCGGAGAATATGGCCGAGTTAGCATTAGAAATGCTGCAAGAATAATAGGCCGTTGCGGTAGGGGTTATCAGCTAAAAAGGTGGGCAGGAAAGCATTGCCCACCCTACCTGTCTACGGGCTGTAAACGCGTAGGGTGGGCAACGTTTCTCTGCCCACCTAAATTCTAAACATGGCTTCTCCTAACAAACAACATTAATGAATCGACTCCATAAGCTATATGCATTATCTGGCTATCAATGGTATTTATTGCTATCAGCCATGATTCTGCTACCTGCGATCAGGCTCTCACTTAATCTGTTTGGTTTTAAAAAAAACCTACAATAGAATATTAAATTCATATATCAGCAATCAATCTCTAGCAGAGCTTGATGACAAACCGTTGCTTGAAGCACAAACAGTCGCACGCATGATTGATATAGCCGCGGCTCATGGAATCTATCGAGCCAACTGCTTAACGAGATCTTTACTTTTAATGCTAGCATTAAAAAAACGCAATATTCCCTGTCGGCTTATGATTGGCGCAAATGAACAGAAAAATATTGAAGGCAATGATTTTAGTGCTCATGCCTGGGTTGAGTCAGGCGGGAAGGTGTTAAATGATAAAAGTGATGTTTCCCAGCGATTCAAGGCATTCCCGTTACACAAGGGTATTTTAAAATGAGTAGCTATTCCTCAGCTAAAAAGGTGGGCAGGAAAGCATTGCCCACCCTACCTGACTGGAATCCGGTTAAACCCGTAGGATGCGGTGAGGCACGAACCGCATCGATCGAGACCGTAGAAACACAAATCAAATAGTTGAATACCGCAGAGCAAAACACAAAGTGCAACATATTTTTCACCGTAAACTGTGCCGAACGCATTGGAAATAGTCTATTAACGGACAATATCGACGAGCTGCGACGGGCTTTGCGCAAGGTAAAAGACCATCATCCATTTGAAATCGATGCGATTGACCCTACTCAAGCTTCCATGCGTATGTGCGTAGAGGCATTTATCCAGCAGATTGGGCAAATGTGCCGGATCAGCAATTCAATGGCGGTGAATAACGCGATTGATGCGGTTCGTGCCTCACCACATCCTACTGACTGTGATGTCCCGTCTTAAGTTGGTAGCCCAATAAAGCTTTTACAGCTATAGCTGTGTAAATAATTCAAACTGACTGGCTTTTTTTATCAAAAGTTAAAGTTGTTTCGCAGTTTGCGGAAAATGCAGCCTGTGAAATCAAAATATCAGATAGGTCATGCGAGTATTTATTAGCAGAAATAATAAAATGTCGTAAAGTACTTTGATTTTCAAACTCAAACAGGTGCATCTGTAATAGATTAGAAATTGCCACTATTATGTATTGTCTACTGACGCCATAAGCAGACTGTAAAACCCAAATTACTTCGAGAATAACCAATATCGGTACATATAAAGATTGATTCATTTGTTCCGCTTCACTAAATAACTGAAGTACTGTACTGTACTGTACTGTACTGTACTGTACTGTACTGTACTGGATTGTTTTTTATCATCTTGAACAAGGAATCGCACTAAAATATTTGTATCTAATGCTTTCATGAAAAGTCTTTTTTAAATTGTTTAGCGATTGCCTGGTTCATTTCTTTTATTGAAATAGCTTTATCTTTCTTATATTTATTTAGTAGACCAAAAACCTCAGTTGCTTTTTTGGTAATGGGCTTTATTACAACCTCATTTTGTTCATTAACTATAAATTCAATTTTATCTCCCGCATCAATTGACATGGACTCCCTCAGAGCCTTTGGAATTGTAATTTGTCCCTTGCTGGTTAACGTGGATAGTGACATAGCTTTCCCTTACTTAAATAAAAAGTATGCTTGATGGTATTATTGGTTGGTAGGAAAGTCAAAAAAATTTAGAAAATAAAGGAGTCAAACACCTTTACCCTTATTGTAAAGCTTTTACATAGATAAAAGCAGAGAAGGAGTTTAAAAAAATAGATCGGCGTGTGTTCCTGTTTCAACTAGCTGTAATCCATTATCAGCAGTTAGTCTATATATTAGTAGCCAATCGGGTTCTATATGACACTCACGACATCCTCCAAAATTACCAATAAGCTTATGATCTTGATATTCTCTAGTTAATGGCCTGTCTTCAATAAGCTGACGTATCGCTGTTTGCAATTTATCAATATTTAATCCACGTTTTTTTGCTAGTTTTACTTGCCTTTTAAAAAGGGTGGTTTGCTCGATATATCGTGTCATTTTTCGATATCCCAGCTATCAAAAAGATTTTCTACATCATCAAATTTTTCTGATTTTCCTGTGTCAAGCTCTTGCAGTGCTTGTTTAAAGTTTGATGTTGGTTGTCTTAATGTAGGAGTAAAAGGAAATTTATAATCTGTCACTGTCTGATTAAGAAAAAGACGTATAGCTTCAGCAAGAGTAAGCCCCATTGCAGAAAAAACAATTTCTGCTTCGTTTTTTAAGTCTTGAGGAACTCTGCTTTGTACAATAACTTTTTGCATGGTAATCTCTTTAATCTATATTATTAGACGGCAATATTAATCTATTTGATAGCAAGTTGCAATTTTAGTTAGATTGTTGACAAATCAAAATAGCTGACCCCTTGACATTTTTTGGTCAGCGGTAGTTCATATATAAATCGCAATGATAGATGCTCTAACATCTTTTGAGAGGGGGAATTGCGTTCACACCTTGTTGGTGAGGAGCTCGTAGGATGCGGTGAGGAACGAACCGCATCAATATTTGTTCGTTAATAGGCTATTTCCGCCGCATTCGACACAGTTTACGATGAAAAAATACGTTGCTTCTTCTGTCTTGCTCTACGGTATGTAGCCATTTGTTATTGATTAGATCACTTGATTTATGTCTCGATCGATGCGGTTCGTTCCTCACCGCATCCTACGCAAATATCCAAATATCTAGGGTCAGATACAAATTAATTCAAATTAATTGTTATACTGCGTTTAAGGGGCAGCCAGCAATGCCGCTACCAGTTGTTTTTACTTATAACAAATCAGTAGGTTACAACAATCATTTATATAAAATCACACTACAAAATTTATACGCAATTGTTCAAGTCTTTGTTTTTATGTTGACCCTATTCTCAGAAAACATAGCAAATATGAAGTCTTAATCATTATAATTCAATCGCTTAGAACGTCACTGGTAGCGGCATTAGAATCAGCCAGCTTGATTTTCTAACAAATATACCTTTTTTTCTTCTGAAAGTTGAGAGAAAAGACTAATGGCAATATACTCTGCACCGTTATTTTTAAGCGTTGGGTAATCAAGAAGGTGATATTTATTCATCTTCAGAATACGAACTTGTCAAAATATCAGAGGCCGTTATTGTGGGATTAATGGAAGTGAACTTTATTTCATGATTGATTTAATGAAATTTAACAATATTTTCAAACGGTTAAAAGTACATTTTACAATGTCACCTCCGCTGTGTTTGAAGCGCTTTTTAAGTGCTTTTTTCACTTCCCACGTACCTTTGTAGCCTAATGGAAATACCACTAAGTCACCCGCTTTGAACGTAGTTGAAGGCCCGCCATCTGCAGGTGTCATTTCACATTCACCTTCTAAAATAAGTGCTGTTTCTGTAGTAACGAATTCCCATGGGAATACAGATACTTCTTTTTCCCATGTTGGCCAGTAAACAACACCCATTTCTTTTAAAAGTGCTTCACTTGGGTTGCTATCAACTGTAATTTCTTTCATGTTCATTCCTATAGTTAGATTTATGCCCAGAATCAGAATGATTTGGGATGTGCCATAGTATATTGTTTATCCTCTTTTTCCTACATTTTAAGGATAATCATAGGTCGATGCAGAATTCGCAAATCAAGAAGATATCATATTTTCATTATCAAAGTCAGGTTGTTGCTTGCATACCTATGTCATCATGAGCAGTCACTTACATTTGCACATTACACCAAAACATAAACAGCAACTGGCGAAGTTTATGCAGTCGATGGCTAACAGATTCCGCTACTTTAATGCAAAACATCAGCGCAGTGGCACGATCTGGGAAGGACAATTTAAATCATGTTTGGTTGATAGCGAAGACGATCTTGTTATTTTTATACAAATATATTGAAATGAATCCTGTTAAGGCGAATAGGGTTGAGACGCCGGCTGGTTATGAATGGTCTAGCTATCGACATAATGCCCTAGGAAAACCTGACGGCTTAATTATAGAACATGCGCTATATAAAGATTTAGGTGGTACGATTGAACAGCGCTACAATCACTATAAGGCTCTGTTTGACGAGCTAAATATTACCCTGCGACATGCGCAAATAACAAAGGCAACATTAGCAGGAGAAGTTTATGGCAGTGAAAAATTTCATACTAAAATTAGCAAGTTAATTTCAAGTACAACTAAGCTAGCCTCCCATGGTGGAGATATAAAACATATTGAATATAAAATCAAGCTAGCTGACCCCCTTGATTTGTGACCCCTTAAAGAAGGATTGATGAAAGAGATTGTAGGTATTTTACTTGCGGCGGGTGCCGGTAAGCGCTTTGGTTCGGATAAGTTATTGCAAACTTTACCAAACGGCCAGTTAATGGCTGTGCAGGCTTGCCGTAATCTATTGGCAGGCGTGGACAAGGTGTTGGCGGTGGTTAGACCAGGTAACGAGAGGTTGGCAGAGTGCTTAAAGGCCGAAGGTGCGGTTGTTGAAGTATGTTTAGATGCCGAACAGGGGATGGGCACAAGTTTAGCTTTCGGTGTCGGTGCTTGTCCTTCAGCTTTTGGCTGGTTAATCGCATTGGCCGATATGCCTTCGATTGCCCCTGCCAGCATTGCTCAAGTTGCAAATGCGCTACGGACAGGCGAGCTGATCGCTGCACCGAGCTATCAAGGTCGGCGTGGGCATCCGGTAGGTTTTTCCAGCGATTTATATCGAGATTTGATCACATTGAATGGCGATGTTGGAGCAAAATCAGTGTTACAATCAAAAAAAGATCAGGTTTGCCTGGTCAAATGTAATGACCCTGGCATACTGATGGATATAGACCAACCAGATGATTTAAAATTGCTAAACCATGAATAATGAAACTAACCCCGAATATCTTGGAGCTGCAATTGCAATTGCAGAAGGCCCGCCAGCCATACGCTTTGGCCACGGTGGTGGAAATCGTTGGCTCATCTTCGGCCAAACCCGCTGCCAAGGCGTTAATCGATCAAGCTGGGAAATTATTGACAGGCTGGGTCGGTGGTGGTTGCGCTCAGGCCATGATCGCTGAAACTGCATTGGCCTGTTTGGACAGCGGTGAGCCTAAGGTGGTTGAAGTGGATTTGGACGATGAGATTTTTGGAGCGGGTATGCCTTGTGGCGGTCATATGCGAGTCTATGTTGAACCGATGATTCCCAAACCTCAACTTTGGTTAATGGGACACGGACGTATCGTCGAAACCCTTTGTGATTTTGCCGATACTCTCGGATTCGAGGTGATTGTCGACGATCCGCAAGCCAAGGATGAGAACTTTCCACGGGCCAGTCGTATCATTACTGATGATCCTCGCTATCAGCAATTACTACCGGACAATGGTGATTTTGTCGTCATCGCCACTCATCACAAAGGTGACTATGACTCGCTGATACAAGCACTACAATCTGATGCATACTATATCGCTTTAATTGCCAGCCGCAAACGATCTAATTTGGTATTAAAGCGTTTGACTGCGGAGGGCTTATCTGATGCCTGTTTGGCTAGAATCCGAGCGCCTGCCGGTTTAGCTTTGGGAGCTAAGTTGCCGGAAGAAATTGCCTTATCAATTGCCAGCGAAATGATTATGCTCAAACGGGGTGGTGACGGGCGGCCGTTGAATAATATTGAATAATGAAATGATGGCTTTAATTCATATATCCTGAGGAGGAACTGATGATCACTCTCACCATTAACGGCTTAAGTCGCCAGATCGACTTGCCGCCGGATACCCCTTTACTATGGGCTTTACGCGATACTCTGGGCTTGACTGGTACTAAATTTGGTTGCGGTATCTCGATGTGTGGCGCTTGTACCGTACATGCCGACGGCAAGCCGATCCGTGCCTGCGTAACGCCAATCTCTGCCGTTGCAGGTAAACAAATTGTGACGATCGAAGCGATAGACCAGGATAAAACAGGTAAAAAAGTGCAACAAGCCTGGCTTAAAGTTAATGTGCCGCAATGTGGTTATTGTCAGCCTGGACAAATCATGTCGGCCACGGCTCTTCTTAAACAAAATCCATCCCCTAGTGATGCCGATATCGACCAAGCCATGCGTGGTAATTTGTGTCGCTGCGGTACTTATCCTCGTATTCGAGCCGCAATTAAAGAGCTTGCGGGTGCTCAGGAGGTAAAATCATGAAAAAGCAGACAACTTACAATGATTTGTCACTCAATACAGCGGATGATGATCAGACACTGAGCATAGTCAATGTTAGTCGACGTGCATTTTTAAAGGATTTGGCGCTATCAGGTTTTGTCCTGGCTGCTGGTTTTCCTTCTTTCTCTAAAGCCGATGAAACCCAACCTGTTGTTAAGGTTAACAAATATGGTGCTGATGCGATGCCGCATGGCTGGGTCGATGATCCACTGGTATTTGTTGCTATCGATGAATACAACACGGTCACCATTATTTGCCATCGATCCGAAATGGGGCAGGGGGTACGCACCAGTTTACCCATGGTAGTCGCTGATGAACTCGACGCCAACTGGTTGCATGTTAAAGTCGAACAAGCGCCGGGTGACGAAGAGAAATACGGTAATCAGGATACGGATGGTTCGCGTAGTATGCGGCATTTTTTTATGCCGATGCGGCGAGTGGGGGCCGCTGCCAGACAGATGCTGGAAACGGCTGCCGCAGCACAATGGCAGGTGCCGGTGCAGGAAGTGAAAGCTGAAATGCAGCGTATTGTACATACTGCGAGCGGAAGAAGTTTGAGCTACGGCGAGCTTGCGGCTGCAGCTGCGAAGTTGCCGGTACCGGCCCGCGAAACGCTAAGACTGAAAACGCCGGAACAATTTCGTTATATTGGCAAAGGTAATCTGAAGATCTATGATGGCCAGGATATCGTATCTGGAAGAAGTCAATACGGCATCGATACTCGCTTTGAAGGCATGTTTTATGCTGTGATTGCCCGCCCACTGGTTTTGGGCGGTAAAGTGAAAAGCTATGATGCCAGCGATGCATTGAAAGTACCCGGTGTGGTGCGCGTCGTCGAACTGCCCAGTAGCCCATTGCCGGCTGATTACCATCCGCTAGGTGGCGTGGCGGTCATCGCCGCTAATACTTGGGCAGCAATTAAGGGTCGTAAGGCTCTGAAAATCGAATGGGACAACGGTCCGCATGCGAGCTACGACTCGATAAGCTATAGAGCGGAACTGGAGGCTGCGGCTCGAAAACCAGGAAAAGTGGTACGTAATAATGGCGATGTCGATGCTGCATTTCAATCGGCAGACAAGCATATCGTTGCTGAATATTATGCACCGCATTTAGCGCAAGCTCCGATGGAGCCGCCTGCTGCCACAGCGCGCATTGACAAAGGGCATTGCCGGGTATGGGCCTGTACCCAGGGTCCGCAATTAGCGAAAGATCGCGTGGCTAAATGGCTGAAACTGCCTGCAGATAAGGTCACCGTAAACGTAACGTTGTTGGGGGGAGGATTCGGTCGCAAGTCCATGTCGGATTATGTGGTTGAGGCGGCATTGCTATCTAACGCTATGAAAGGCAAGCCGGTCAAAGTAACCTGGACGCGTGAGGATGATTTGCAGCATTCCTATTTCCATACCGTCTCATTGGAACGATTGGAGGCGGGTCTTGATGCGCAAGGAAAGACCATAGCCTGGTTGCATAGAACGGTAGCGCCCAGTATTTCGGCAACTTTTGCTGCTGGTAGTAAACACCAAATGCCAAGCGAACTAGGTATGGGGGTGATCAACGTGCCGTTTGCGATTGCCAATCTGCGCATTGAAAACCCGGAAGCCGAATCGCATACCCGTATCGGCTGGTTTCGTTCGGTATCCAATATTCCTCATGCCTTTGCGATACAATCATTTGTTGCCGAGTTGGCTACAGCCTCTGGCCGGGATCATAAAGACTTTTTGCTGGATTTAATAGGTCCGCCGCGGCGTATTGATCCACGTAGCCTGAACGACAGCTGGAATCAGGGCGAATCCCCTCAAATTTATCCGGTCGATACCGGTCGCTTACGTCGGGTTATTGAAACGGTAACAGACAAAGCCGGTTGGGGCGCTACGTTGCCTAAAGGACACGGGCTGGGCTTGGCCGCTCATTATAGTTTCGTCACTTATGTCGCGGTGGTTGTACATGCGGTGGTGGATGAATCAGGTATATTAACGATTCCACGCGTCGATATCGCTGTCGATTGTGGTCCAATAGTCAATCCTGAACGCATTCGATCACAGTTGGAAGGTGCCTGTATTATGGGGTTGACGCTGGCAATGCAGGGTGAAATCAGCTTTAAGGATGGCGCAGCCATACAGGATAATTTCCATACCTATCCATTACTCGGAATTGATGATTCACCGCGCGATATCCGCGTGCATTTTCTGCCTACAGAGAAATATGATGCCCCGTTAGGCGGCATCGGCGAACCGGCTGTACCGCCTATTGCCCCGGCATTATGTAACGCTATTTTTGCTGCCACCGGTGAGCGTATCAGAGCACTTCCGATCAAGGATAAGTTGAGAAAGGACTGATTATTTGATTAATGCTGGTCGACTCATTGGGTATAACTACATAACCTAACTGGGGCCAGATACAAATTAAATGTTACGCAATAATTTAAGTTTACTCTGACCCTAGCCAGGGTGGACAAACAGCTTTATCGTTTGCCCACGATGAATAAACTCGAATGCTGATTGGTGGGCAAAAAAGCGCTGCCCACCCTACCTGGCTTTTTATCCGTTGTCTAATAATGGGTGGTGGGGGGCTGTCCAGGCTTAAGTTGGTAGTTCTTCCTCGAAACATAGAGCACAGTAGCAAAAATACAGACAGTAGCCACAGACGCTTGTATCGTTCCCAGATCAAGTCCGCCATGATCGAGTGGTTTGGTTAGCAAATCACCAAATGTTGCACCAAATGGGCGAGTAAACACAAAGGCAACCCAGAAAAGGAATACCTGATTGATACGTGTGACATAGTGCAACAGAATAACAACACCAATCACGCCAGAAGTTATGAGCGCCCCTTGTATATAGCTTAGTTCCAGATTGTCGGTTAAATAATCACCAAACGCTGTACCCAAAGAGTTTGAAAACAAAACCGCCAGCCAGAACATTACTTCTGGCCATTTTCTGTTAATAGGATAAACTTTTAAGCTTTTTTCTTTTGAATGCCAAAAGGTGAGAACACCAAACAAGCAAGTCACCAATATCAGCGAACCGTAGACATATCCAAGACCCAATGTTCTATCCAAAAAATCAGAAATTTCAGTTCCAACCGTTGTTGTACCAATAATTGTCGCCCAGAAGAGCACTGAATGAAATTTATTGGCTCGAATCTGCACCACAAGCAGACTAAATAAAATTCCCCCCGTCACAAGAAGGCTAACTGTATAGCCCATATTCAAGGTGTGCGCGAGCATGTCGCCTGTTGTTTCACCTAGGGTCGTCGCTAGTATTTTTAATATCCAGAAATAGAGCGTTATCTCCGCCACTTTACTCAAATTTTCACTTGCAATTATTTTATTCATAATTAAGTTTGTCCGTTATGTTCCTTAAGATTTGATCGATGCCTAACTCACATTTTAGGGCATCAAGGGCACAAAACATAATTACAAAATGGTATAGTTTTAGCAAGTTACCTGAAAACCTATACATCCGATTAAAGGAGGCAGAGGGAATATCAATCACTCTGCTAACACCTTGGTCCGCGGGGCGCTTCGGAGGAGAGCGGGTTTTTAGCCTGGACGTGTAGCTTATGGATTGTACACGTAGGCTATAAAGCCAGCTTCCCTCAAAGTTATCCCGTTTAAAATGATAGCCAAAACTACGCTTAATTCAATAGACCTTCAGAGGGAGCTTGGTAAGACTTGCACACATTATCTTTCCTTCTAAGTAACATAAATACATCCTATTGATTTTATTACCCTATTTATTCT
>CAYWLM010000002.1:0-58291 GCA_964459125.1 uncultured Methylomonas sp.
TCAACGCGAAGTTTCATATCAGACATATAAGCTCGACAGGCAGTGCCACGTAAATGCTGTTTTAAGGCAGCAAAGACATTACCTGAGGCTTGCACATGTTCACGCCGGGCACCGCCCAGCGCAAAAACGTCGCCATTGACATATTCATGTTTCTCATCCTGCAATTCTTCCCAGGCAAGATAATCATCAACTGTAAAAAAAAGACTTTCTGCAGTTTGCATCATCAGAACTCCTATACATGGGTTTCCAGCTTAAAATCAGGATAATAACGAACACAATTTTGTATGCTGCCTATCCTGCCTCTAAAACCAGTCTGTAGGGCACCGCTTTAGCATTTTAATCCGGCAAAAACAACATGAACGCAGAGCATCACTACCATTAAGTTAAGGAATGTTCCATTAAATAACAAAGCACTAGCGTAGGTTGGGTTAGATTTTTTTTGCGTAGCAATAAAAACGTAACCCAACATCTTAGGCAATATCAAAAATGTTGGGTTACGTTATCTGCGCTGCGCTTAGATAAGCTAACCCAGCCTTCCGTAAGGCATTGTTTTACTTTGCTTATCTCTTAATTTAATGGCAGTGGTGCAAAGCATCGGAACAAGATAAATGTCTATATTAAGCGTTATAAGTTGTTGATGCCATTTTACCGCCTGTTCCAGTCCAGTCAGTATGGAAGAACTCACCGCGCGGTTTGTCTAAACGCTCATAGGTATGGGCACCGAAATAATCACGCTGCGCCTGCAGTAAGTTAGCAGGTAAACGTGCGCTACGATAACTATCGTAATAAGCCAATGCTGATGAAAATGCGGGGGTAGGTACCGCTAATTGTATGCCTAATATAATAGCCTCACGCCAGCCCTTATCTGCTGTCGTAATGGCATCTTTAAAATAATCAGCTAATAATAAATTATCTAACTCAGGGTTAGTATCATAAGCCTGCTTAATATCATTTAAGAACTGGCTACGGATAATACAACCGCCACGCCACATTAACGCGATACCACCATAGTTTAATTTCCAGCCATATTCTTTTTCTGCCGCACGCATCAGGCCAAAACCTTGTGCATAAGAAACAATTTTTGCTGCATAGACCGCATCGCCAATCGCTTTAATCATTGCCTGTTTATCACCAGAAAAACTTGCTGTTGATTGAGGCAGGATTTTCGCTGCGTTGACTCTTTCTTCTTTTTGTGCAGAAACGCAACGTGCAAAAACAGATTCGGCAATCAGTGTTAATGGAGCGCCTAGATCCAGGGCATTAATTCCGGTCCATTTCCCGGTACCTTTTTGGCCAGCCGTATCTAAAATTTTATCAATTAAAGGTGCGCCATCTGTATCTTTAAAACCCAGAATATTAGTGGTAATTTCAATCAAATAAGAATCTAAAACACCTTTATTCCATTCGGCAAAAACACCCTGAATTTCATCGGCACTTAAACCTAATCCTTCTGAAAGTAATTGATAGGCTTCACAGATAATCTGCATATCACCATACTCAATACCGTTATGTACCATTTTTACATAATGACCGGCACCGTTTTCACCAACCCACTGACAACAGGGTTCGCCGTCTACTTTTGCTGAAATTGCCTGCAAAATCGGCTGTACAGTTTTCCACGCAGCTTTATTGCCACCAGGCATAATTGAAGGACCGTGGCGTGCACCTTCTTCTCCACCGGAAACGCCCGAACCCACATAAAGAATATTTTTTTCCGCTAATGCGGCTGTACGGCGATTTGAGTCCGTATATAGCGAATTACCACCGTCAATAATGATGTCACCCGCTGATAGTAAAGGCGTTAACTTATCAATATAAGTATCGACAACATCACCCGCTTTCACCATTAACATAACAACACGCGGACTTTGTAAGCTATCGACCAGTTCTTCCAGAGAATAAGCACCGGTAATTGGAGTGTCTTTTGCAGGACCTTTTAAAAAATCATCTGTTTTTCCCCGTGAACGGTTATGAACCGCCACCTTAAAACCATGATCATTCATATTTAAAACTAAATTCTGCCCCATGACCGCAAGGCCAATTAACCCAATATCCGCTTTCATTCGTTTGCTCACCTAAATTATTGTAATAACAACAGAGTATGCCTCTTTTAAACGTCAATAATATACAGCAAAATGATGTTTTTAGCCTTATTCTTTTACTCATTTATACCGAAATCAGGGCATGTTTGTTATTATATAAATTTAATCTTCGGCTTTATTACTCTCCATTATGTCTACTGAAACCGCTCACTGTCTTTGTGGCTCAAGCTTAACTTACCCGCAGTGTTGTGAATTACTGCATAGCGGACATGCTGACGCATTAAGCGCAGAAGCGTTAATGCGCTCCCGGTTTACTGCTTATGCACAGCATGATGAGGCCTATTTATTAAAGACCTGGGATAAATCAACCCGCCCTGCTACGATTGATTTTTCTAAAGATACCGGCGAGTGGACCCGACTGGAGATCGTGCTAATAAAAAAAGGTTGCGCAAAAGACCATAAAGGCATAGTTGAATTCAAGGCCTATTTCACTGTGCAAGGTGAACAACGCGTTATGAATGAAATCAGCCGTTTTATCAAAAAGCAGGGGCTTTGGTATTATCTGGATGGCAAGGTAAAGTCCATAGCATTAGACCAGGGTTCTTTCAATCAGGGTTTAAACGCCCTTTGCGCCTGCGCTAGTGGCAAAAAATTTAAACGCTGTTGTGGGCAAAAATAAGCATCATATTTATTAACAAGTCAGTCTATACTTCGCGTGGTGACGATTGCGGATTTTATAGCGAGTTATCTAAGTTATTTTTTTCCTGTACAGACTGTAGCCAGTTTAGCGCGCCTAAACCTGCGGCTCGACCACTTGCAAATGCAGCGTTTAGTAAATAGCCACCCGTTGGCGCCTCCCAATCCAGCATTTCACCGGCACAAAATACGCCTGGCAGTTTTTTAAGCATAAGCTGTGCATTCATGGCGCTAAAACACACGCCACCTGCAGTGCTGATTGCTTCATCGATGGGGCGTGTAGCGATCAACTGAATCGGCAGGGCTTTAATCGCCGCAGCTAATTTTGCTATATCGGAAAATTCGCTGGCGGATAAATATTCGCGTAATAAGCCTGATTTTGCTCCGCTAATGCCGACTTTACTACGTAAATGGTTACTCATAGACCTGGAACCTCTGCTGCGGGAAAGCGCCTTCCTAACCCGCGCCAGATCTTTATCAGGCGTCAGATCCAGATACACTCTAACCGAGCCCTGCTCATTGATCGTTTCCCGTAGCGGGGCGGATAAAGCGTAAATCAGACTGCCTTCTACACCTGAAGCCGTGAGCATTAACTCGCCGTTTTTTCTGTGTAGCTGTCCACTAGCATCGGTAAAAGTCAGGCACACTGACTTGAGCGGTTCGGCAGCAAAGCGTTCGCGAAAATATTCACTCCAGGCCACAATAAAACCGCAATTAGCGGCCTGCAATGGCGCGATAGCAATATTGCGTTGCGCGAGTAAAGGTAGCCATAATCCATCTGAACCGAGCTTAGCCCAACTGCCACCGCCTAATGCGAGCACCACGACATCTGCATTGACTGTTTTTTCTGTTTCAAGGTGGCTAAAGCGTAATGCCTGTTTAGCATCCCAACCCAGCCAGCGGTGTCGAGTATGTATTTTTACACCAGCTGTGCGTAAGCGATGTAACCAAGCTCTTAATAACGGCGCAGCTTTCATTTCCAGTGGAAACACGCGTTGCGATGAACCGACAAAGGTGGTGACTCCCAGACCGCTCACCCAATCGCGTAGCATTTGCGGGCTAAAATCATTTAATAAAGGCTCTATATCAACTTGTCCAGCGCCATAACGGGTCACAAAATCAGTGAACGGTTCAGCATGGGTTAGGTTTAATCCGCCTTTACCAGCCAGTAAGAATTTTCGTCCCAGCGAAGGCATCGTATCGTAAAGATCCACTTCTACTCCCGCCAGGCTTAATATCTCGGCAGCCATTAATCCCGCCGGACCTCCACCAATAATGGCGGCAGAAAAAGTGGTTATATTGTTTTCAGTCATGGGCGAATTAATTGAAGTAGATGATTAAGACTAATGCCATTAATGAAGTGCACTGAGGAATAAGCTATTTGCAAGGGCTTTAAGTCTACTAAGATTTTTTTAATACGGCAAATAGCCGTGATTAATATACAGCCAGTCAAAAATTTTGTTGCTGAGCAGGATACTCTCTATCTACACAGTAAAGCGGACAAGCTAAGCGATTAGCTGGTGATTTTCGCTATTGCTTTTTTTGCTCAGCCTGAAGTAAATTTTATTACCAAAAATAATACGTTAAAATTGGATTCGAGTATTAATTGAATTCACCATTGCTAACATTATGCGTATTGTATACATAATATTTCTGTCTGTTTTGATCAGCGCCTGTTTTAACCCCGGGATGACGATCAACGCACGAACTGCTCTCGAGCAACAGCTGACACGAGGAGCTATTCTGCGCGCGGTACACCAGCTGCCTATTCTCAAAGCGGTCCGCAATGGACGCTGGAAAATTACCGTGGTGTCCCCCGATGTTGAAGATGATAGCTGGACTTACGCTCAACTACGACAACGTCTCATTTCTCTGGGAGCCGACATTTCCACAAATGCATCGGAAAACCTTCCGATAGTTGAGGCTGTTCTTCAGTTTGCCGCGAGCGACAACGATCCCTTTGTTATCGGCTTTTCCATTCCCGGCACAATGGGAACTTCATCCGTCGGTCTCTTCCATGATAATACTCAACGTGGACGTGCGCAGATTCAACTAAACTTCTGGACTAATGATGGCAAGCTTATCGCACAGACGCCAACTACTTACGCGGAAACGCGTTACACTGACATTACTTTTCTGATGTTTGTCGGCCCGTTCAGTTTCACCAATCTTAATAATGTGGATACCTATGGACGCTTTATCGATATCGGCGAGGATAGCTGGGAGCTTGTCAAAGATTCTTTCACTCATACCGACAGAGTAAGCACGGATGCCTGGATTGTTCCAGGAGAAAAACCCAACCCGTAAAATTTACAATTCATTATTAGTATATGAATCAGGAGCAGACAAGTGACAGAAATTCAAGCCTGGGCCAGTCACGGCCCAAGTCAAAAATTAGAACGCTTCGCCTTCAATCCTGGGGCATTAGGTCCAGAAGACGTTGAAATTGCAGTTGATTATTGCGGTCTGTGTCATTCTGATCTATCCATCATCAACAATGATTGGGGTATATCGCAATTCCCCATAGTTCCAGGGCATGAAGTTATCGGTCGTGTTATTGCTATTGGCGACCAGGTTAAAGGCGTGCATATCGATCAGCGCGTCGGTGTGGGCTGGAATTCCAGCAGTTGCATGCATTGCCATCAGTGCATGAGCGGCAATAATAATCTCTGCTCAGCAGTACAAGCCACAATCGTGGGTCATCATGGTGGTTTTGCACAAAGACTCAGGGCGCACTGGGCCTGGGTTATTCCATTGCCTGATAGTCTGGATATTGCCAGTGCAGGACCGTTACTGTGCGGAGGCATCACTGTATTCTCACCACTACTCACTTTTGGCGTTAAACCGACTGATCATGTGGGTATTGTGGGCATAGGCGGACTGGGTCATATGGGTCTTAAATTCGCTAAAGCCTGGGGCTGTGAAGTAAGTGCATTTACCTCGCATGAATCAAAAACGGCTGAAGCTATAAGTTTTGGGGCGCATCATGTTATTTCCAGCCAGAATACTGAGGCCATGCTACAGGCAAGTAATACTTTAGATTTGTTGATTATAACTGTTAACGTTTCACTGGACTGGACAAGTCTTTTGCAAACATTGAAACCTAATGGTCGATTACATATCGTTGGAGCTGTCTTAGAGCCTATGCCGATTTCTGCCTTTGATTTAATCTCTGGCCAGAAAAGCATTTCTGGATCACCTACCGGAAGCTCTGTAGACCTGGCAACTATGCTGGAATTTGCTGCGCGTCATGATATCCGTCCACAAGTCGAGCATTTCCCTATGAGCCGTGTGAATGAAGCACTAGAGCATTTGGCCTCAGGTAAAGCGCGTTACCGGATTGTACTGGATGCAGATTTCTCCTGATTGAATAGTTATTATGATTCTAAATGAGTCAACACTGAATTGTCTTATACGTGCATAAGCTCTGAAAGTAAAAACCAGCCAGGGGTCTTTATCCGCCCTTATAAACGACAAAAGGAGCGCCTAAACTGCAGGCACTCCTCTCGAAAAGCAGGCTTTCTCAAGCGAGAATTCGCGAGAGAGATAGCCCTGGTAGTTAACAACATAATTATCTTAGTAACGAGCCTCCTTGCCTATATCCATATGCACCGTAAGCTACACAATAATTCTGCTTGCTTTAATTTTTCCCTGTAAAACCATATTGCCCTGCTTCCTTGCTTGCATCCATTCTTGTGCTTCTCCATGTTTCCTGTGTAACTCCCTGTGTTTCTAACTATCCTAAAAAGCCAAAAGCCTTTGCCTAAATTTTGATCCGGCAACCCTTATATCCTTGCTTATACTGCTTTCCAAAACAGCTCCATATCCCTGCATTAAGCATCCAGCTCCGCATATTACTAGTCCAATATCCTTATTTCACGCCTGATCCTTTTGCGCGTTCCTTGATTTCTTAATTATAAAAATTTACTCAAATATATCGCTAATGCAGCGCTATCAATAACACGCAATACAAACTAACGCTTATTACTATAAGTATTTAAAGCATCATGTATGCCATAAATAATAAATTTTATAAATTAAATATATATACATTTAATTTCAATCATTTAATGAAAGCATGAAATATATCTATCAGGATAATTTATATTTCAATTAAACTTCAAGAGTCAATAAATAGGGCATATAACCCATAGTCATGGCATATGCCCCAGTGCAAACTGAATCAAAAGTGGCCTATCAAGAAAAAGTACTACGGGACTGGACATAAAAGATTACCTTAGAAAATTCTAAGTACACCTGAATAATTAATTTAACGTTGTGTAGGTGCGGGGGTTTACTGCTTCAGCATCCAGTAAAATCCGTCATTCCCGCAGACTGCTAGTGAGGTTCGTCTAATCTCGACAAGATCCCTCCGCTAACAGCCAGCAGGAATAATTTGTTAACCTGAGTACAACGAAGGTTAATCTGAGAATGTTAAATTAGTTGTGCCCCGTTACTTATACAGCCTGGCTATAAAAAATTCTCATAAAAAAAGCCCTGCTCAGACGCGCTGACCAGGGCTTTCCAGAGTTTCAGATAAAGTATTCTATTTCACTAGACTCAACAACACCCCCGCTGCTACTGCTGAACCAATAACTCCTGCCACATTTGGTCCCATCGCATGCATTAATAAAAAATTATGTGGGTTGCTTTCCAGTCCAACTTTATTAGCCACGCGCGCAGCCATCGGCACTGCGGAGACACCTGCCGCTCCAATTAATGGGTTAATCGGGGTCTTACTGAATTTATTCATTAATTTAGCCATCAAAACACCTGAAGCTGTGCCTATACAAAACGCAATAGCACCTAGCGCTAAAATGCCTAAAGTAGTCGGCTGTAAAAATTTATCTGCACTCATTTTTGAACCTACTGCAAGACCCAGGAAAATAGTAACGATATTAATCAATTCATTTTGCGAAGTTTTGCTTAATCGCTCGACCACACCACTGACGTTCATTAAGTTACCCAGACAAAACATACCTACCAGTGGCGCTGCTGAGGGTAATAGTAAAGTACATAAAGAAATAAGCATAAGCGGGAAAATGATCTTCTCGGTATTACTTACAAATCGTAGTTGCTGCATTTCTATGCTACGTTCTTCTGGTGTCGTTAGCGCACGCATAATAGGTGGTTGAATTAAAGGCACCAGAGCCATATAGGAATATGCCGCGACTGCAATTGCACCGAGCAAATCAGGCGCTAATTTAGACGCCACGTAAATTGCGGTTGGCCCATCCGCCCCCCCGATAATAGCTATAGCTGCAGCATCAGACATAGAAAATTCAATGCCTGGAATCACATTTAAGGCGATGGCACCTAACAATGTAGTAAAAATACCAAACTGTGCAGCCGCACCTAATAATAAAGTTTTAGGGTTGGCCAGCATGGGGCCAAAATCAGTCATGGCTCCGACACCCATAAAAATCAACAGGGGAAACACTCCTGTTTTAATGCCGCCATAAAGGTAGTATAAAATGCCACCAGGCTCGGCAATACCGGCTACCGGGATATTGCTTAAAATAGCTCCAAAACCGATGGGCACTAATAATAAGGGCTCAAAACCTTTTTTTATGGCGAGATAAAGCAACAGGAAACCTACCAGCATCATAATGACCTGCGGCCCTTCAAAGTTGTAAATTCCCGTGCTATGCCACAAGCTTGTGAGATTTTCCATAGAATATTTCTATTTATTTAGTAAGGAACGAGGGTTTGATAATACCTGCAAGTATGGCGCAGGATTTTGGCTTCACAGGCGTGTTAGGAAAACACTCGCATAGCAGGCTACGCAACTGGTTTTCTAGCGCGGCTGTGAAGCCAAAAGATAAGTCAGACTCGGGCATTATTGAATCCTCGTTCCTAAGTGTGTTGTAAACAAGAAAATAGCACCCATCAACTCGTGGTTAAAGGGTGCTATTAAAGATAGATTTGAACAGCGCTTAAAAGCTATAAAGAAATCAAAGCATCACCAACGTTAACTGTGTCTCCTTCTTTAACATTGATTGCGCTTACGGTACCTGCAACTCTAGTGCGAACTTCCGTTTCCATTTTCATTGCTTCCATAATCACGACCACATCACCCTCAGCAACCGCCGCACCGACATTAACATTAATTTTCAGAATATTACCCGCTAATGGAGACGCTACCACAGCTCCACTTGCTACTGGAGTCTCAGTAACCGCTGCTGCACTAACTGGCTTTGGAGGAGCCATGGTCGAAATAGCTAGTCCGACTCCGCCAGGACCAACGGCAACATCAAAACTCTCACCATTAATATTGACAGTATAACTTTCCACGTCTGCTTTAGGTGCTTTTGATGCAGCAAAAGCTGTCGGGTCTGGTGCTGGTTCAAAAGCTTCGGGATTACCGCGATTAGCAATAAACTTCCAGCCGACCTGGACAAATAAACCATTAATCAACGCATCTTCTTCAACATTAGCCGCTAAAGTCACACCCTCTTGTTTTGCCTTATGCTGAACTTCTGCAATCAGTGCATCCATTTCTGGCGCGATTAAATCAGCCGGGCGACAGGAAATAACTTCGCCCCCGTCTTCTAAAACCAGAGCCTGTAATTCAGCATTAACAGGAGCCGGAGTTTTACCGTATTCACCTTTTAATACGCCTGCGGTTTCTTTACTAATTGATTTATAGCGCTCACCAGTCATCACATTCAATACTGCCTGAGTGCCGACAATTTGCGAGGTAGGTGTCACTAGAGGTAAAAAGCCTAAATCTTCCCGTACACGTGGAATTTCTTTTAGCACCTCATCAAACTTATCTGCTGCACCTTGTTGTTTGAGCTGACTTTCCATATTAGTCAACATTCCACCTGGCACTTGTGCCAATAAAATTCGTCCATCAACACCCTTCAGGCTGCCTTCGTGCTCTGCGTATTTAAGTCGTACTGTTCGAAAATAAGCAGCAATTTCTTCTAATTTTTCTAAATTCAGACCAGTAGCTCGCTCTTGCCTAGCCATAGTAGCAACGATTGTCTCAGTAGGGCTATGACCATAGGTCATGCTTAGTGAAGAAATCGCCGTATCTACATTATCGATACCTGCTTCAATAGCTTTAACTAAAGTAGCAACACTTAAACCTGTTGTTGCATGACAATGTAGATGTATGGGAATATCAACAGCGCTTTTTAGCTGTGAGACAAGATCATAAGCATCGTAAGGTGTTAACAAGCCCGCCATATCCTTAATGCAGATAGAGTGAGCCCCCATTTCTTCAATTTGTCTGCCTTGCTCAACCCATTTTGCTGTTGTATGCACCGGACTCAGGGTATATGAAATTGTACCTTGTGCATGTGCATCAGTATTTAATACTGCTTTAACCGCATGTTGAATATTGCGCATATCATTCATCGCATCAAAAATACGGAATACATCTATACCATTGACTACACAGCGTTCAACAAACTTATCGACTACATCATCTGCATAATGTCGATAGCCTAAAATATTTTGTCCGCGAAACAACATTTGCTGTGGCGTATTAGGCATTGCGGCTTTTAATAAACGTAATCTTTCCCATGGGTCTTCGCCCAGATAACGGATACAGGCATCAAAGGTTGCACCACCCCAGGATTCAATTGACCAGTAGCCTATCTGATCTAATTTTTCACAAATAGGCAACATGTCTTCAATACGTAAACGTGTTGCCAAAATCGATTGATGCGCGTCTCGCAAGACGACTTCAGTTATGCCTAGCGGCTTTTTTGATTGTGTCATGATAATAGTTATTTCCTCTGACTTTTCAGCCGCAGATTTTCTTACCTTGTGGGTAATAGCTCAATCTCTTACCTTGTGGGTATTAGGTATTTATTTATGCTTCGTTCTATGTAGATGGACTGCAGCTGTTATTGCCGCAGTGACATTAGGTGAAATAGCACTTGAAGAAACTGCCTGGACAGGTGTTGTGCTAACTGCTGCCACTTCAACCTCAGGAATAAAAGCAGCGACACAGTAAGCCATTAATTTTACTACAGCAATTAACATCACAAGAAAAAGGAATACAATACCCATTCCTGTGAGCATCAACTCTACCCCTTGTGTCATCGCTTCATTCATAATTACTGACCATTGTTATTGAAATGTCTGCATTATCGCTAAAATTTAAGTATTTAACAACTTCGCATACGCTTTAACCTCACTAAAAAAATCTCAGATTTTATGCAAACAGTCAAGTATTACTCATCTCGTGTAGCCTTTTCCATGCTAAAATCAGCGGCCAATTAAGATAAAACCCCTTAACCTTACAATAAAAGCTATTTTGTGCTGCTTAAATTAGTTGTAGAATCAATTATCACTTATATAATTTATACACACCTCCACCAAGGATTGGAATGCAAACAACTATTAGCATGCTTTTTGCGCTTTTTCAGAACAAGCCGTCTTATTCTTAATAAACACTATACTAGCGCCAAATTACGTTACCAGGCACAAAACCTGAACATTATAATTCCCTTGTTTCTACTACCTAGTTTAATACCATTACCATGATTTCAACCATAGTCAATGCCGCTATATTTATGATTGCTCTCGGCACTGTACTTGCAATCATTCTGGCAATAGCCAATAAGAAACTATTTGTTTACGAAGACCCGCGCATTGAAGAAGTTGATGATATGCTGCCTCAAGCACAATGCGGTGCCTGTGGCACACCGGGATGCCGCCCCTTTGCCGAAGCCGTCGTTGCAGGCACTAAAAATCCCTCGGCATGCACCGTCAACTCACCTGAAGGTAATGCAGAGATTGCAGCTTACTTAGGTGTTGGTATGGGCGATCATGAAAAAGTAGTTGCGCGTCTGGCTTGTGCAGGCGGAACTCATGTTGCTTACACGCGCGCAAAATATGAAGGCTTAAAATCCTGCCAGGCTGCTTCCGTTGTTTCCGGTGGTGGCAAAGGCTGTAGCTGGGGCTGTTTAGGTCTGGGAGATTGCGCTGATGTCTGTGACTTTGACGCAATCTATATGGATGAGCATGGCTTACCCATTGTGATTGAGGATAAATGCACCGCCTGCAATGATTGTGTCGTGGTCTGTCCTAAAGATTTATTTACCCTGATGCCCGTCAGTCAGAAACTTTACGTTGCCTGTAAAAGTTTAGATGAAGGTGACAGTGCGCAACAAGAATGTGAAGTAGCATGTACTGCGTGTGAGAAATGTGTTGTCGATGCCCCAAAAGGCCTAATAGAAATAAAAAACAATCTAGCCGTTATTAATTATGAAAAATATCAGGATTTTGATGTAGACCGCACACCTATTGAGCGCTGTCCAACAGGTGCAATAGTCTGGCTAGACAGTAAACTGGGCTCCACCCACGCAAGTAAGGGCAAAGAAGGCATGAAACCACATCGTACAGGTTCATTACCGATAGGGTAAACCTAGGCACAAAAAGCTGTTTTTGTGCTCCTAGGTTATACAACTTATTACGTCATGCATATTATACTCATTTCCTCAGCCATCAAAAAGTCACCTAGTGCTAAACTGTTTCAACGTTTAAATGATATTACCCTACATGAAATAACGAAGCCGGAAGATATTCTTAACTATAAACATACATCTGGGCTTATTTTTTTTGATGCCGCATTAGGTATGGAGGAAATTACTCGACAAATCCAGTTATATCAGCAGAAAAAAGCCATAAAATGGCTTGTGATTAATGCTACTGATATTCAGCAGTCACTACTATATCTACAGTTGGGTGCATCAGGAATTCTAACGCAACCCGGTGAGAAAAAAGTACAGGACTGTTTACAATCTATTTCCCATGGTCAGCTTTATTTAGAACCTGATTTCATTCAAATTTTAGCCTTACGACAAATAAAAAAAACATTATTACCTTTTAAACAATTAACAGCCAGAGAATATGATGTATTTTGCATGCTTGCTGAAGACTATTCCATTCAAGCAATTGCAGAGCAATTGTCAATAACCACTAAAACGGCTTTTAATTGTCAAGCGCAGTTAAGAAAAAAATTAGAAATAAAAAACCAACAAAGCATTTTTAAACTTGCAAAAAAACATGGACTAATCAACTAAAAAAAGCTAGAATTCCCAAAAAATGGGAATTATTCCTGATTTAATGAAATTTTCTTTACTTTTCCAGAGGAATATCAATGAGTAAATCAATTATTAATAGCGCATTTATTATTGCTATCGGGGCCTCTTTCAGCGTATATGCGGCCGATCAAGGCATAGAAAAATGTATTGCTGCAATCCAAAAACAAAAAACAGGAGAGTTAGTTAAATTAGAAAAACTCAATATTGAAGGTAAAGCTGTCTATGAATTTGAACTTGAAGATGCCAATGGCTTTGAGTGGGAATTTATGTGTGACGTGAATAGCGGCAAAATCTTTGAAACTGAATCAGAAGTTAGCTCTGCTAATAGCCTGGCTTTCAAAAGTAAAATGAAAGTGACTGAAGAGGATGCTAAAGCGATTGCTTTAAAAACGTATCCAGGTGTTATTGAAGAAGTTGAGTATGAAATTGAATCCAATGGTAATGCTACATATGAGTTTGATATTGTTAATACTAAAGGCGTAGAAACAAAAGTAGAAGTGGATGCCGCGACAGGAAAAATTATCGAAACTGCCATTGAGGAATGGGAAATTGGTGAAGAAGCGGACGAAAAAAGGTAAATTTTTCTCTCGCTTGTAAACCGGGTTAGGTTTTAAAACCTAACCCATCAGATTACTTAACCACTAGCCCCCAGGGATAACGCCCTACAGCTATGGATTTAGTGACCTTCATCAAATTCAGGTCAATAATAGATATATCATTACTCACTCCGTTGGTACTATATACCCGCTTTTGGTCAGGTGAGAAAGCCAGATTCCAGACTCGTTGTCCTACTAAAAAATAGTTTTCCACTTCTAATGATTGGGCATTAATTAACGCGACACGATTAGCTGGTCCTAATGCCACCAAAGCCCAATGATTTTCCTTGTCCACAATAACACCAACTGGCTGGATTTTGTCAGCGCTTACGCCAGGGATTTCAAAATTAATGGTTTTAACTTTGGTACGGCTTGCTACGTCTAGCACGGTTACGGTTCCACCCATCTCAGAAGTCACCCACAGTCGTTGACTATCTGCGCTAAAGCTTAAGCCTCTGGGGCGTGGATCTACCAGTGTATTATCTTCAACGGTTAATGTTTTCCGGTTTATCCAATGTACCATATTGGTAGCTTCAGAAGCACTGACCACCCATTTTTCATCAGGACTGACGGTTACTGGTTCTGGTTCTACACCTACGGGTATGGTTTTTATGGCTTTAGCATTATTAATATCAATCACAGTAATGAGACTATCATCTTCATTCGAGACATAAAGCTGATCACCCGACGGGTTCATTGCAAAGGTTTCCGGGTCTTCCCCTGACGGCAACGTGCCCACTGCTTTTAAGGTATTAATATCAATAACTTGAATGGTATCATCGTCACTGGTGGCAATATAGAGTTGCTGCTGATCTTTACTTAATACAATACCGCGAGGACGTTGACCAATGGCAATCGTTTTTAGTAGTTTACCTGCAATGGGATCGACAACAGCCAAAGCGTTATCTTTTTCCAGTGTGACATAGAGTGTTTCTGAACTAACCTGGCTACTGATTAAAAATAAGACAGCCACTAAAATCTGCTTCATGGTATATACCCCGTGTAAAATTATAACAGTGTGTCAAGATAGCACCTTTCAGTGTATGGCTGGAATAGCCACAACAAATAAGGAAATTTTCCCAATGAGTTTACGGTACCAAATTAGTGTCAGAATTTTATTGATTTCGCTGTGTATTCTTTTCCTGGGAGGCTCTATTGGTATTTGGCAAGCGCGACAATCGGTAAGTAACGAGGTTGACTCTTCCATTAGCCTGGCATTGCAGTTAATTAAAATAGGGATAGGGTCGAATAAAACCCAACAAACTGACTGGATGTTTCGTTTGAGTCGTCTGAAACAGACACGGCACTTAAATATTCAACTGAAAACATCGTCAGGGGAGATTGTGAATATTTCTGATCGCCCTCAATTGAATGAATCAGATAAAACACCGCCTGACTGGTTTATCAATTTAGTGCTCGGTGAATACCCAAAAATAGAATATCCGATTGAAACGCTTAACAACATACCTTTGAAGCTGATTATTCAAGCCAATCCGATGGATGAAATTTCAGAAGTCTGGCAAGAAAGTATTGCGTTTTTTACCTCTCTATTCGCTCTGGTATTTTTGACATTCCTTTCAGTTCAATTAGTGTTTAATAAAACTATAAAATCCATCCATTCAATCATTGAACATCTTAAAGGGATTGAAACAGGAGACTACCAGAAAAAAATAGCTGATTTTTCTACCCGAGAATATGATGACATAGCCAAAGCAATTAATCATATGACAGATGTGCTGGATAATACAGAAAAACAAAACAGAGCATTGACTCAGCATTCTTTGGAAATTCAGGAAGAAGAAAGGCAACGCTTATCTCAAGAATTACATGATGAGTTTGGTCAATCATTGACGGCGATAAAAGTGATGGCAGTGACTGCGGCACATGAAAAAACAGATACGCAGAAAATAACCACATCCATTATTGAAATTTGCGACCATTTAATGACTGTTGTACGCTCAATGATGAAACAGTTACATCCTTTAATATTGACAGAGTTAGGCTTGAAAGCCACGCTGGAAGATTTACTTCACCATTGGGAAGTCAGAAATACACCGACTATGTTTACTTTGCATTATGATGATGCAGTCGACCAGATAGACCGAACCATCGTGATACAAATATTTCGAGTGATTCAAGAAAGTCTGACTAATATCATCCGCCATGCACAGGCCAGTCAGGTCAATATCAGTCTTCAAATCAAACCTGATTCTGATAAACTTATTTTATTAATTACTGATGATGGTCTAGGCTGTGATCTCGACCAACTCTCATCCGGGTTTGGTCTATTAGGTATGAAAGAAAGAATCAAGCTATTAGGCGGTGATTTTAAAATACAGTCTCAAGTGAACAAAGGACTGCAAATTAAGGCAGAAATTCCTCTATTATGAACAGTAAAATTAAAGTTTTGTTAGTCGATGATCACGCTGTTGTAAGAGCGGGGTTTAAGTTGCTGCTAGCGACTTCACCCAATATAGAGGTGATCGCTGAAGCAGAGTGTGGAGAGCAAGCCATTCAGCTTTATCAGTCCTGTCAGCCGGACATTATTGTGCTTGATTTATCTATGCCAGGTATCGGAGGCCTGGAAACTATCAAACGTCTTGTGCAACGCGATGAAAAAGTAAATATTTTGGTATTTAGTATACATGATGAACAGGTTTATGTTAACCGAGCTTTGAATGCAGGTGCAAAAGGATATATTACGAAAAACAGTGCGCCTGAAATTTTGTCAGACGCCATAGCAGGTATTCAGAATGGACAGCGTTACGTTGAGCATGGGCTTCTCAATAAAATTACTGATGAAGTCTCTGAACATGATTTTCAAGCCATCGCACAAACATTTTCGGCACGAGAGTTTGATGTTTTCCGATTATTGGCTAAGGGCTTAACAGCGCATAAAATAGCCGATGAATTGTGTTTAGGCTATAAAACGGTAGCAAACTACGTCACTCAGATTAAGAAAAAACTACAAGTATCTAGCATTGCCGAATTAGCGCATATTGCAATATTGCTGGGGATAATAAAGCATTAAAGGGAAATATTCCCGCACAAACTCAAGAATAATTCCCGTTACAGCCCCTGTTTTATGTTTGATAATAGCCGCTTTTTACACGAGTTGAACATGAAATTAAGCACACTATTTATAATTCCCTTTTTAGTTATTTCAATGGGAGCTAAAGCTCACGGACCAACGCCTAAAAAAGCCGATAAAAGCATTATTATTAACGCTTCTATAGACAAGGTCTGGGCAGTGATAAAAAACTTTGATGATATTTCAAATTGGCATCCTGATGTTATATCCAGCATAGGAGATGGTAAAAACGAATCAGGCAGCGAACGGCGTATAACACTGGAAAGTGGTGTATTAGAGGAAGGTCTGGATTATTTTAGCGATGCTGATCATGAATACAATTATCGTTTAAAGACTGAAAATACAGATGTCTTTCCAGTGAGCTCTTATACCACAGGAATTCAATTAATTGCTGAAGATGATATTAATACTAAAGTTAAATGGAAGAGTCGTTATTATCGAGGTGATACAGGCAACACGCCCCCCAAAAGACTCAATGATGAAGCAGCCGTTAAAGCAATGAACAGCTTTATTGAAAATGGATTGCAAGGCCTGAAAGAGACACTAGAAAAATAAATATGTTGCGTTTAACTTTTGCCTTGTTGTATGGTTTTTCTTCTATCGTAGCGAGTAATCCTTATTTCTATATTAATCAGCAGCAGGGTGAGAGTGTTAGCGTATTTAAACGCACTGATTTAACATTAAAAACCACGATTCCTACCCTCAAAGGTCCTGCTGGTATTGCTATCAGCTCTCATAATCCCTGGTTAGCAATTACCTATCCCGAGCTGGGCATGATCAGTTTTATTGACAATGAAAAGCTAATTCCTTTAGAACACATAAGTGTCGGGGGCAGCCCTTTTGGCGCTGTTTTTGCTGGTAATCTGCTTTTTATTAGCGACTGGTCCAGCAATACCGTTAAGATCATTCATCCAGGTACAGGACGTATGATAAAAAAAATTACAGTTGGAAAGTCGCCAGCAGGAATTGCGACAAATGCCTGCGAATCACAAGTATGGGTGTTGAATAGAGAGGATAATAGCATCTCGGTAATAGATACTCACTACTTTAAAGTGATTAAAAGCATAGCGGTCGGAAAGGCACCTTTTGCACTTGCAATGGATGATAAATTTGCCTATATCGCAAATTCACAAGGCAACACCCTGAGTATTGTTGATTTAACTGATTTAACCGAAATAAAACGTATCAGCGTAGGACGCATGCCATATGGTGTTGCTGTAGATCGGAAACATCACAAAGTTTATGTGAGCAATCAACTGGAAAATACAGTGAGTGTACTGGATTCTAGAACTCAAAAAGTCATCCGCACCTTAAAAACGGGAGCGTATCCTGAAAATATCGCTGTGGATGAGGAAAATCAGCATTTATTTGTGCTGAATTGGTTTGATGGAAGTTTAAGCGTGTTTAACAACCAAACTGATAAAGAAATAAATCGAATCAACGTAGGTGATGGAAGTCGGGCTTTTGGACAGTTTGTTGGGAAATCCGTGGAATGTACTAAATGAAAAATAAATTAAACCAGCCTCTATTCAGATTGTATTAATTAATCCTTGTCGAGTCGCCATCAGAGTAAATTCGGAAAGTGTTCTAACTGCCAATTTTTCCTTAATGGCTGTACTATGATTACAAACCGTTTTATAACTTAAGTGTAACTTCTCCGCAACTTCACGGGGACTATTCCCATTTGCTAATAGACAAAAAACATCAAACTCCCTGGGTGAAAGCTGTTTAATTTTATATTCATCATCCTGCTCAGTAATCATGTTAACAGCAAGTTGTTGAGCCATTTCTGCATCAATATAGCTTTGCCCTTGTGCGATGGAGCAGACCGCGGTCACCAGTGTTTCAGGTAAGCTACTTTTACTGATATAACCTTTGGCGCCCGATTTAATTGCGCGGCTTGCATAAATTATCTCATTATGAATACTGAAGACCAGAATTTTGCAGTGTGGGGCACGGTTAATGAGTCGTCGGATACACTCAAGCCCTCCCATGCCCGGCATGGATAAATCCATAATCACTACATCAACGGGTTGTTGCATATACTGTTGGCAGGCTGATTCACCGGAATCCACTTCATGGATCTCGCCTATTTTTTCCGATAGGGACAAGTAAGATTTATAACCTGCTCTTACGACTGCATGGTCGTCAACAAGTAATACGCTAATTTTAGACATAATTCATCACTTAAAAAATGAGTCATCATGAACAATTCTTTTTTGAATTGATATAGGAGCTTTTCCTTTTTATAGAAGGTGTCTAACGGCAGGAATTTTTCCTGTGTTAAATCGTGATTTATTCCTGCTTAATTAGTCACTTATTCCGTATCCAAAAAGAGGGCAAAAAAATAGAATAGGCCCAAGCATTTGCCAGATTTATCGCTAACTTGATCAGGTGGGTTTTTATAAAAAAAACAAAATGATTTGGTGAATGCTTTTCTACTACAAAGTCAATCTGGAGGAAATATGCAAATTAAAAAATTTGCTCGGAATATGGTAACTACTCTACTGGTGTCTACTAGTATTCTCGCCATATCACAGCAAGCAAATGCCAATAAAAGACTGGAAGATTTATCTGAGCAGAACACTAACTGGGTGATGCAGACCAAAGATTATGATGCCAGTCATTACAGTAATATGTATCAGATCAATATCCAAAATGTTCATAATCTAAAACCTGTCTGGTCTTTTTCAACAGGAGTTCTAAATGGTCATGAAGGCGGTCCATTGGTGGTCGATGGCATTATGTATGTTCACTCTCCTTTTCCGAACAATATTTTTGCGATTGACTTAAATGAAACAGATAAAATTTTATGGGAATACAAGCCTAAGCAAAACCCGGCAGCTCGTGCTGTTGCCTGTTGTGATGTAGTCAATAGAGGTTTAGCTTACGCGCCAGGAACTAAGGATTACCCTCCGACTATTTTTCAAGATCAATTAGATGGTCATGTTGTTGCTCTTAATGCAAAAACAGGGGAGTTGATCTGGAAAATGGAAAATTCAGATATCGCTATGGGCTCAACTTTAACTTCCGCGCCATTTGTTGCCAAGGATATGGTGATTGTAGGAAGTGCGGGGGCTGAATTGGGTGTACGTGGTTATGCAACGGCCTATAAGATTAAGGATGGCTCCCAGGTATGGCGTGTGTATGCGACAGGACCTGATGAAGATATAGGTATAGGTAAGGGATTTAATGAAGACAATCCACATTATGGACAGTTTGGTTTAGGGACTAAAACCTGGGAGGATGATGCCTGGAAAATCGGTGGCGGTACAAACTGGGGCTGGTATGCTTATGACAGTGATTTAGAAATGATTTACTACGGGTCAGGTAATCCTGCACCCTGGAACGAAACCATGCGACCAGGTGATAATAAGTGGACGATGACCATTTGGGGACGTGATGTTAACACCGGTAAAGCGAAATTTGGTTACCAAAAAACTCCACATGACGAATGGGATTATGCCGGTGTAAATTACATGGGTTTATCTGAGCAAATGGTCGATGGAAAAATGACTAAATTGCTGACCCACCCAGATAGAAATGGTCTGGTTTATACTCTAAATCGTGAAAATGGTGATCTAGTTAATGCGTTCAAAATTGACGACACCGTTAACTGGGTTAAAAAAGTTGACTTAAAAACAGGTTTACCTATTCGTGACCCTGAGTATTCAACCCATATGGATCATGAAGCAAAAGGCATTTGTCCTTCAGCCATGGGGTATCACAATCAGGGCATTGAGTCTTACGACCCAGTCAAGAAAACTTTCTTTATGGGAACCAACCATATCTGTATGGATTGGGAACCGTTCATGCTGCCATACCGAGCAGGACAATTCTTTGTGGGTGCTACGCTTAATATGTATCCAGGGCCAAAAGGTACTTTAGGTCAAGTTAAAGCGATGGACTCGGTAACTGGCGAATTCAAGTGGGAAATTGCAGAGAAGTTTGCAGTCTGGGGTGGAACGATGGCAACAGCGGGCGATCTGGTTTTCTACGGTACATTGGATGGCTATATCAAAGCGCTTAACTCTAAAAACGGTGAAGAGCTTTGGAAGTTTAAACTACCTTCAGGGGTGATTGGTCATCCGATTACCTACAAGCACAAAGGTAAACAATTTGTTGCTATCTATTATGGTGTTGGTGGTTGGCCTGGTGTTGGTTTAGTGTTTGATTTGCAAGATCCAACTGCGGGTTTAGGTGCCGTAGGCGCGTTTAAAGAATTAGCGCATTACACACAAATGGGTGGTGGTGTGATGGTTTTTGCACTGGATTAATAAAGTGGAGAAGCACTTTTAGCTTCAGCTAAAAGTGCTTCTTGCAATAATTCAAATACAGACAGATAAAAAACAACATGATACTAAAATCAACAGTACCTTGCCTAATGGGATTAGCATTGATGACGGGCTGTGTAGTAAACGCGCAACCCGATATTGCCATGGTTCCAACAGGTGAGGAGCTTAAAGTTTGCGCAGCAGAAGATGAAATGCCTTACTCCAATAAAAAAGGAGAAGGCTTTGAAAACAAGCTAACCCGCTTAATGGGGCAAAACCTAAATCGTAAAATCAAATATGTCTACTGGAAAGACCCGCGTTATTTTATCCGTGACTTTTTAGACAAAGGTCTATGTGATGTTGTTATTGGTGTAGATGCGGGTGACCCACGGGTTTTAACCACTGAACCTTATTATCGCTCAGCTTATACATTTATTTCACGAGAAGACGATGATTTAGACTTAAAAGACTGGGATAGTGACGTACTGCGTTCGGTGAAGCGTATTGGCTTTATTCCAGGTACACCCTCGGAAGTAATGATTCGGGCTATTGGTCGATACAGTGATATGTTTAACTATAACAAGGAATTAGTAGGCTTTAAATCCCGCCGTAACCAGTATGTTAAATATGATACCCGTAAATTAGTGAGTGATGTTTCTAGTGGCAAAGCAGAAGTTGCAGTACTTTGGGGGCCATCAGCAGCCCGCTATGTTAAAGAGTCCACAACACTGTTAGCAATGACTGTTATTCCAGATAACAGCATCCGCTCTGATGGTAAAAAAGTAGGCCAACATTACAGCACGGCTATGGCGGTACGCAAAGGTGATACGGCTTTACTAGAGCGACTGAATCACTTTATTAAACAGCAGAAAGCTGAAATCGATGATCTCTTAGACGCTGAAGGCATCCCCTTATTACCTGAAGTAAAGATCGTACAGCTATCAAACAATAAGGATACATAATGAACTTTAAACACATTGTAACAAGTACAGTATTAGCGACTGCTTTTATCGGTAATATTGCACAGGCAGATATTACCTTGCGACATGCAATACAAGGTACAGAATTGGATATGAGTTTCGCTAAAAAAGGCGGTGATACCCCTGCTTTTAAAGAATTCATGAAAGACGGCAGGAACCCCTATAACACAGATAAAGAAGCCATTGAACATGGTGAAAGTCTCTATATGACAGGCTGCTCAGGTTGTCATGGACATGAGGCTGAAGGAAAGCTAGGACCAGGTCTGGCGGATGATTATTGGACCTATCCTGCCATAGCAACAGACAAAGGTTTATTTGAAATTTTATTTGGGGGAGCCAATGGCATGATGGGGCCTCAGTACGGCAATTTCAATACTGATGAAATGCTACAAATTATGGCCTGGATACGATCTATCTACACAGGGAAACCGAAAAAAGCCAAATGGCTAAAAAAATAACTCAGGAGATAACGATGAAAAATAAAATATTATCAATTGCTGTTTTATTAACGGCATCTGTATCGTTTACGGCTCAGGCTTATGACGGTACTAATTGTAAAGAACCCGGAAATTGCTGGGAACCAAAACCAGGCTACCCCGCTAAAGTGGCTGGTAGCAAGTATGATCCCAAGCATGATTCCAACGAACTGAATAAACAATCGGTCTCAATTAAAGAAATGGAAGCGCGCAATAAACAGCGCTCAGCCCATTTTAATAAAACAGGTACGTTTGTTTATGATGTAGATGAGCTTTAAAGACACCTCATCTTGCAGGCTAACCCCTTGCGCCCCAAGGTGTATGTGGCACAACCTTCGAGTGATTATCGTCATAGATAAATATTGAGTTGATTTTCCTGCATGGAAGCGGGAAAGCTGCATAATCAGGAAATGCTTGCTTTGTCGAAAGTCACGCATTGAAATAGCGTCATAGGTAGCTACTTGCCTGTTTCAACCATACGGCTGTCAGCGAAATCAGCGATTTAAACCTGCAACGATAGACACACGAAGTGCGCCCTGCCCCTTTCTGGAAGGCTCAAATTGCTTCCAGTAAAGACTAATATTAGCATTTACTCCAGCTCTCCCCTCCGAGCTGGAGTTTTTTTGGATGATAAATTTGAATAATCAACTTAGCGACTGGCGAGATTTAGCTATACAATTCGAACAACAAATCAACAATACGGTTCTAGGGCAACAAAAAGCGGTAAGACATTGCGTTGTTTCTGTTTTTGCTCGTGGGCATGTATTACTTGAAGGTAATGTTGGGGTTGGAAAAACAACCTTGTTACGCGCAATTGCACAAGGCTTAGGAGGTGATTATCAACGAATTGAAGGTACCATAGATTTAATGCCATCAGATTTGATTTATTACACCTATCTGGATAATAAAGGTAAACCACAAGTAGATCCCGGACCGTTACTGAAACAAGGCAACAGTTTAGCGACTTTTTTCTTTAATGAAATAAACCGGGCACGTCCACAAGTCCATTCTCTGCTACTTAGAGTAATGGCTGAAAGAAGTATTAGCGCCTTTAATCAAGAATACCAATTTCCTCATATTCAAGTATTTGCCGATAGAAATCGCATAGAAAAAGAAGAAACCTTTGAGCTACCTGCCGCTGCTCGTGACCGGTTTATGATGGAAATCAATATAGACATGCCAACAGATGACGGTCTATTAAAAGAACTCATTTTTAACTCTCGCTTTCATGATGTAGATAAGTTAATTGCAACTGTGGAAACAGGAAACATCGCCTATTACCAATTAAATGAATTAGCCCAGCAGATTCAACAAAGTATTCAGCCTAGCGCCATGCTAAAAAATTATGTCCTGGATTTATGGAAAGCCAGTAAGTACCCAAAAAAATACGGTATTAAATTAATCGATGTCGAAATGGATCAACTGATTCAGTCGGGCGCCAGCCCAAGAGGTATGAGCTTTTTAATTCGTGCGGCCAAAGTGAATGCCTGGCTGGAGAATAGAACTACTTTATTACCTGAAGATTTACAGGCTGTATTTCAAGTCACTATGGCACACCGTATCTTTTTAAATCCAATTTACAGTTATCGACAAGAACAGCTTTTGCCAGAATTAATAACAGGGATTCTTGAGGGAATTGCCGCGCCGTAATCAATAAAATATAGGATGTTGAGTGGAGAATGTACCCCTTGTAAAGAAGAGCATCCTTACGGTAGATCCTCCTTAATAAGAAATGATGGAATAACAAAAATAACAAGTCTATGACTAAACAACAAATTATTAAAGTAATCACCCCTGAAAGTGGTTTTAGAGATTTACTAGGAGTCTATTTAAACTGGACCGGTGTGGGCTTTGTCTGT
Organism: uncultured Methylomonas sp.; assembly: GCA_964459125.1. GTDB lineage: Bacteria > Pseudomonadota > Gammaproteobacteria > Methylococcales > Methylomonadaceae > Methyloprofundus. The sequence goes on from CAYWLM010000002.1 coordinate 24,079, forward strand.
GCCATTATTGCCGAACGATTAGATCATTTTAGTGGTGTCTCTTATGCCTCATATTACACAACTTCACTTAATTCGGCTATTGGGGTTAAATTCTGGGCATTAATCAGTATTATCGGGTTATTACTGTTTTGTCTGAGTCTGCCTCTTGTTTATCTGGCTCAAAGGTCAATCCGGTTGAAAAAAAACTGCCAACGTTTTCGTTATTTCAGTTATGGTTTTTTTCTGGTTGCCTTTGATGAAGGCGCGTTAATATTGGGAATTCTACTGGCTAATTTGATTCATACCAATGAACGGGCAGATCTATTAACGACAAAATCCTTCTTGTTTACTGAGGCCAGTCTCTTAAGTATTGTGGCATTAATTATTGCTAATTCACTGCTTTGGTTGCTGGGTGAATCACTTTACAACCGCCAACATAAAAATTACTCAGGCGTTGTTAATCTGATCGTAACTAGTCCTTTAAAATATAGTGTGCCTGTCTATCTGCTGTTTACGATGGCATTTGTTATGCTGGTTATTAATCAATCGTAAGATGATAGAAAACAACATTTTTTATTACCGCAAAGCCGCACAATACAATGTGTTTCCAGGCTCTCATGCAGGTAAAATTGTAGGCAATGGTCTTCTTTTTAAACAGCATAAACCTCTGATTGCAGCGCCTGACCCAAGGCATATTGATTTAAGAGCCAGCATGCTAAATCCTTTTGCTCAGTATCAAGTTAAGTCTTTTCAGCAACAATCCCGTTTAGATGTCTTTTTACTGGCTGATTTATCCGCGTCTATGAGCTATCAGGGGCAATACAATAAACAGCATGTGCTTGTTGATTGCCTGTTGTCAGTTGCTAAGTCTGCTCATGCGGCCGGTGATCGCTTTGGCTTTGTTGGCTGTGGTCAGTTAATTGATCCTCAACTACTTATTTCACCAGCAAATCTGCAGCAAGGACGAGTGACTGAAATGGCTAAACAGATTCAACAAAGTGCTCTCACTGGTCAGGCCGAAAGTTTTACTCAAGCAGCTGATTATCTTCCGAACAGTTCTGCTTTGGTGTTTTTGTTATCTGATTTTTATATGCCGATTAACAACATTCAACAACAAATGCAAAGACTCAATAAACATACAGTCGTGCCTCTGGTGTTATGGGATCAACAAGAAAGCAGTGCTTTACCCCGCTGGGGTGTGGTGAAATTTTTTGATCTGGAGCAAGGAAAGACACGCACTTTGTGGATGCGGCCATCGTTGCAAAAGAAAATTCAAACCGCATTTGCGCAAAGAAAACAACAATTACAACATTGTTTTAGAAGCTTTGGTTGTGAACCACTATTTCTGGAGCAAGGGTATCGTGCCGAATCGATTAGCCAGTATTTTTTACAGCTTGCAGGTTAAAACAGATGTCGCTTAATATTATTTTTATTTTTTTTATAGGTTTGTTGTTGAGTGGATGCTCTAGCTCAATTAATGAACCCGTCACATTATTCCAAGTACAAAACCCGCGCCCTTTTGGTTATGTGATTGGCGATGAAATCAAGCGACGAATTATTATAGAGGCTAGAGATGGCTTGGCTTTGCAATACAGCAGTATTCCAAGCAAAGGCGAGGTTAATCGCTGGCTTAACTTAAATAGGATTAAAATTGATAAAACCAAAGTCAAAGCAGGGATTCGTTATCAAATTGACCTGAGCTATCAATTATTTTATGCACCTTTAGAGGTGAAAATGCTTGAATTACCGAGTGTTACTTTACAATTCAAGCAGTTTGGAAACACCACAGAAAAAACTGTACCACGCTGGAATTTTACAACTGCTCCTCTACGAGAATTGGCGATTAGAAAAGATGAGGGCAAAGAATATATGCGTGCAGATACCCCCGCACCCTTATTGGATGACACCAACGCAATTAATCGCTTGATCATCAGCTTGCTTATTGCCTTTCTATTGGCCGCTTATCTCGCATGGCTCTATGGTCTATTAACTTTTTTACCTAAATATCAGATATTTAAATACCCTTCACGGCAATTAGCTAAATTATCGGACGATGACTTGTCTGATATGCTAAACATCATGCATAAGGCGTTAAATCAGTTAAATGGCAAGCCCTTATTTCAACATCGATTGGCAGATTTTTATCAAAGGTTTCCGCAGTATCAACAGCTAAATAATGAACTGATCTGGTTTTATACTTACTCAAATCAATACTATTTTAGTGCTGAGAGTCAGCTTAGAACAAATGATCACGATAAAATAAAACTATTGTGCCAGCATTGCCTGCAGATAGAACGAGGCAAGCGATGAATTTTACTGTCGATCATCCCTGGGTATTGCTGGCTTTACTGCTGACATTATTACCCTTATTTAATAATGGTGTGAGTCACAATTCTTACCCTTCAATACAGATATTACCCACTGATACACTTTCTACATTTTTTTCGGTCTTGCTGAAATTGATTGCTATGGCTGCAATTACTTGTCTGGTTTTAGCCTTAGCAGGTTTAAATCGAGGCAAACAGAGCAGGGAGCGCATTGGTTATGGCGCACATATCGTGTTATTGCTGGATAGAAGTAAAAGTATGGATTATACCTATGCGGGTAAAGCCCCCGATGGCAGCGAAGAATCAAAAGCCAGTGCTGCTAAGCGATTGTTAAGTGAGTTCATAAAAAAACGTCAGCATGACCGCATTGGTGTGGCCGGATATAGCACTTCACCGTTATTTTTTATGCCATTGACAGAAAACAAACAGGCCGCACTTGCCGCCGTTTCAGCTACTGATTTACCGGCTCTGGCTTATACCAATATTAGTAAAGGGCTGGCTATGGGCTTGTCTTTTTTTCAACAACAAAGCACCCAGACTGGCTCACGTATTATTTTGTTAGTTTCTGACGGTGCGGCTGTGATTGACTCAGACAGTGAGGCAAATATAAGACGCTGGGCAAAGCAGTATAACGTTCGTTTGTACTGGATCTTTATGCGCAGTGAAAATAGTGCAGGCTTATACGATAAACCTGAAAACCCACGAGATGATAATGCAGGGGCGATGCCCGAACGTTACTTGCACTTGTTTTTTAAAAGTTTAGGGATTCCCTATAAAGCCTATCAAGCAGAAAATCCAGATGCCGTACAAGAAGCTATTAATGATATAAACAAATTAGAGAACATGCCCTTACATTATGTAGAAAAAATTCCTAAACAAGATCTGTCAAACCAGTGCTATTTATTCGCCAGTCTTTTTATCAGTCTGTTATGGGCATGTAAACTTGCGGAGGTGCGTCTATGATAAAAGCTATACGCCATTACACTTACTGGGGCGCACTAATGATTGTTTTGGTCATAGCTATGCAAAGCGCTTTTTCTTACTATCAAATAGCGAGCAGTAATCAATTAATTGCTCAGTTAAATCAAGGCCAGGATGTAACACTTGAACAAACTAAACATACTGATCCAGAGATACTATTAGCGCGTGCCACATATCTGAAACGGAAGCATCGTTATAAAGAAGCGCAAGCCAGTTTGAGCCAGATCATTAATCAAGGCAGTCTGAAAATGCAAGCTATTAGTCGCTATAATCTGGGTAACACGTATTTAGAACAAGCCATTGAGCTTGCTGAGTCCATGCAAATCAATGAAGCAACGGCACTGGCCGCTTTAGCAAAACAAGCTTACCGACAAGCCTTGGCACTGGACAGTCATTATTGGGATGCAAAATATAATTTAGAAGTTGCTATGCGCTTATTACCAGAAATGGATCGAATCTTTATGGAAAAGGATGACCCCATCCCTGAAAAAAAAGCAAAACTCTGGGCTACCGTGCCTGGCTTTCCTCGTGGTTTGCCTTAAAGTTATGAACCAACAGCAATTATCAAAAATTCTGAAAGATTATCGATTTTATTGTTTAAGCCTCGCCTTACTAGCGATGTTAGCTATATTTATTAAGCCTCAAATAATTAAATCTCAGCCCGTTTATAACTTTACATTTATCATTGACATAACACGCAGCATGAATGCTAAAGATTATCAGTTAAAAGAAGAAGCCGTTAGTCGACTGCAACTTGTTAAACAGGCGCTGAATGAGCTGGTCTTGAAACTCCCGTGCCAATCTAAAGTCGGCTTAGGACTTTTTACGGAAAGAAAATCCACTTTATTATTTGAACCCATCGAAGTTTGTGCATCGTATGCAGAAATTGATAACGTGATTAACAGTATAGACTGGCGGATGGCATGGGCGGCAGATAGCCGTATCAGTAAAGGGCTTGCCAGTACAATTACTCAATTACAAAACAGCGATAGCCATATTGTTTTTTTTACCGATGGGCAAGAAGCACCGCCCGTGAACCCTCGCTATAAAACAGATTTTAGCGGCTTAAAAACAAAACTGAAAGGGGTGTTGGTTGGCGTAGGAGGCTTGCAAAATGTTCCTATTCCTAAATACAACAACCAAGGCCAACAACAAGGAGTTTATAAACAAGACGATGTTCCTCATCGTTCAACATTCGGTATGGCTCCTACTTCATCGATCCCCGTAGAGGGCTATAATGCGCGAAATGCCCCTTTCGGGAGCGCCAAAGTAGTAGGAGATCAGCATTTAACACGCTTGTACGAACCTTATTTACAGCAACTCAGTAAGCAAGTTAAATGGGCTTATCACCGCTTGGAAAGCAGTGAATTATTGAGTAAAGCGCTACAAACCCCCGCATTTGCGAAACAACAGCAAATTTTATCTGATAATCGTCCTTATTTTGCCATTTTTACGTTAATACTACTGGGTTTGGTTTATTTTCCGCACTTGACCAAAAAATATTGAAAATTATGTTTTGTATAAAAATGGGCCTTATAAAAGCTTGTTAATATTTATTCTAAAAATTTATTATTTTTATATTTCGCGTAGATGCGTAGATCGTCGTTTTTGTTAAGTCCATCAATCCTACCTAAAATGATGGATTTCGCTACCTATCCTTACGGGTTATTACATGCCTAAAAAAATACACTTCATTCTACCTATCCTGAAATGTTAAATATATTTTAATACTGACTTATTGCCCCGCAATAGCTTTTAATGCCCGTTTTAAGTGTGAATTAAGGGCTTGCACGTAGATAATTCCAGAAAAACATGGCTGCTGATAATTTTCCGAGTACATGAACCATCAGTCCAAAGTAATAAAAAACTTTATCAGCACATTCAATACCCATTTTCCTTCGATCCAACCAAACAAAGACTCAATTGGTTAGCGAACTCGAGAAACTGCGGTCGATAGTTTTTGCTCTAGCGGCTCCAAGTATTTTTGTCGCTTTTGTTTTTTAACAGGCGCCAATACAGTTAATTGTTGCTCCTGCTCAACAACTTTGGCATCAGGTCTTTGATAAGTTTTACCGTCGTACAATTCATAAATATGAAGTGAGGTCCGAACGCTAACAAAAAACCTTGCCATCATATTTACTTACGCTCGTTACTCCTGTATACCTTGAGTAACCCAGACTTTGAATCGGTAACTCAGTTTCGTTAATGTAACGGGAAATAAATCAATTAGCCAAGCTTATCCATTATTTTTTGCCTCTTCTCCTTGCTTGAATGATTTAAACAAAGGAGCAAAAACATCTGCAACCTTGTTAAGTCGCTGAATAAAAGCTGTATAGCAGAGTAATTTTGGAAGTCAACTTCGTAAATGTCGATCCGCATATTTGCTTTATTTCTCTGTGTTTATCAATCACTCCAAAGTTCTTTTTTGTAATGCTGCGTACAAATAAATCCTGAATTCAAGTCATAAGTGCATAACCCAATAAATTGTTACCTGATTACCCATAACTCTCAGCTATCTTCGTCATTCCTGCATGCTTTTAGCAGGAATCTCGTGGCTTAAGCAAAGATTCCCGATAAAGCTTGTGCCCAGCTTGACTGGGTAGACTTCGGGAATAACGAGACTCTTAACATACTGATATTTTAGGATTTTTTAATTTGGCTGTGAGTTGTACGTAATCAGGAATTGTTATGTGTTCTTGCCAGTCCATTTTTAACCTAGATTATTGAGGGAGAATGATGTCTTTCTCAAAACTTTAAGGTCTAAGACTGGACTAACTTCTAATTTTTAACTCTTAATTCACACTTAAATGTGCTATTAATCAAGGTATGATTAGTAATGCCCATACATCTATGGAACTGCATTCTCTGTATGCTCTAATTTAAGAAGCTGCCTATCAAACAAAAGGCATCAGAGCTTTGTCTATATGAAGCAGCGAACATTGCAATTAACGCTGACCTGAGCGCTATTCTACTATTTTGTTCTCGCTCCCGCGTTAGAAAAAGATAAGTAAAGTATTTGCTCCATATCAGGTGGCTAACCCAGAATATGATTAGTTTATTACATGGAAACATATGAGATAATAAGCAATAAATAGTGGTTCTACCACTACTGTAGCCCTATAGATTTTGAAAAAATTACCCCATTATACAATTAAGACTACACATCCATTTTTAGAAGGAAAAAGCAAATGGCTATTTTTGGCAAAAAAGAAAAAGACAGAAAATTTAAATACCCGGGGATTCGCATGGCAATGGATGGCAATGCAGCAGTCGTTATGTGTGAGCGCGAAGCCAGTGATGCAGCCGGTGCCTTTCCTATTACGCCATCTACTGATATGGGCGAAGGGTGGGCTGAACAAAAAAGTAAAGGACATCTCAACATCTCTGGTCGTCCTCTTATTTTTGTCGAACCGGAAGGTGAACATGCAGCGGCCGCGATTACTGCAGGCATGTCTATGACTGGATTGCGTGCCACAAACTTTAGCTCATCGCAAGGCATCGCCTACATGCATGAGTCTTTATACGCCGCTGTGGGCAAACGCCTACCCTATGTGCTCAATATTGCCTGCCGCGCCATTACTAAAGCGTCTTTAAACGTGCATTGTGGTCATGATGACTATCATTGCATGGATGACACTGGTTTTATTCAGGTATTTGCCAAAGATAATCAGGAAGTGGCCGATCTGAATATCATTAGCCGTAAAATTGCCGAACTCAGTTTAAATCCCGCAGCTGTAGCTCAAGATGGCTTTTTAACGTCACATTTAATCGAAGCCTTGCAATTACCTGAACGTGAGTTAATTGAAGAATTTTTAGGTTTACCTGACGACATCATTAATTGCCCAACTCCCGCACAACGGATTATATACGGTGAAAGCCGACGCAGAATTCCTGCTGTTTGGGATGTCGATAAACCGATGATGTCTGGCGTCGTACAAAATCAAGATTCCTACATGCAATCGGTAGCCGGACAACGTCCTTACTTTTTTGACCATGTGCAAAAATTCGCAGATGAGTGCATGGATGAATGGTATGAACTGACCGGCAGACGCTACAACCGTATTGGTCAATATCGCTGTAGTGATGCAGAGTATTTAATTATTGCCCAGGGCAGTGTCATTCATACAGCACAGGCAACCGCTGATTATTTACGTGAAAAACGTAATATTAAAGTGGGTGTAGTGAATATGACCTTTTTCCGCCCGTTCCCTGGCGACCTGATTTCTGCTATTACCAAAGGCCGTAAAGGTATTACTGTCATGGAACGCACCGACCAGCCCTTGTCAGAAGATTTGCCGCTTATTTCAGAAATCCGTAACGCTATGGCCAAGGCCTTTGAAAATGGTCACGCCAAAGAAATCCCATTCCCTGAATATGCTTCTTATAATAAAGTCACTGATACCTCGCCGCTTTATTCAGCCTGCTTTGGCCTGGGTAGTCGTGACTTACAGCCCGAAGGCATTATCGCTGCAATAGAAAATATGCTACCTGACGGTAAGCGTAAGAAATTTTTCTATCTGGGCATAGACTTTGTGCGCAGCCAGGCATTTTCTCCTAAACAGGAATTACAACAGCAAGCCGTTGTGGATGCTTATCCCGCCATTCGTGATTTAGCGCTAAAAGGCTCAGAAAATCCTAATTTAATGCCCAAGGACTCGCTTACCGTGCGTATGCATTCTGTTGGTGGCTGGGGAGCAATCACCACAGGTAAAAACCTGGCAATGACCTTATTTGATTTGCTTGATTATAATATCAAAGCTAATCCCAAATACGGCTCGGAGAAAAAAGGTCAGCCGACTACTTATTACTTATCAGCGGCACCGGAGCCGATTCGCATTACCTGCGAATATACGCATGTTGATGTAGTGATAGCACCGGACCCCAATGTTTTTACTCACTCGAATCCACTGGCAGGCCTGAGTAAAAATGGCGTGTTTATTATTCAAAGTGATTTGCCAACAGCTGAAGAAGTCTGGCGCACCTTTCCTAAAGCCTCGCAACAGTATATCGTTGATAAAAATATCAAAGTCGCTTACCTGGATGGCTTTAAAATCGCACGCGAGGAAACTGATCATCCTGATTTACAATTCCGTATGCAGGGCATTGCTTTTCAGGGCGCATTTTTTGAATCTTCACCAATCGCTAAAAATGCCGGCAAAAGCAAGGACGACATTTTACAGGCCATTCATGACACCATCAAAGCCAAGTTTGGCAGCAAAGGCGAACAAGTAGTCGAGGATAACTTCCGTACTGTAAAGCGTGGTTTTAGCGAAACCAAACACCTCGCGGTTGAGGAAATGAAGGTCGGTGATGTCGCTCCGTGGGCAGTTAAAAAAGAAAATACTGCACCTCTGATGTTGTTACAAAAACCGGCAAATGACGACCCCTTATCAGATATTCATCGTTTCTTTGAGCAAACGGGAACCAATTATATCAATGGTCGCGCCAATGATAACCTGGCCGATCCGTTTATGGCACTGAGCATTATCCCTGCTGCTAGCGGCATTTACCGGGATATGACTCAGGTTCGCTTTGAGCATCCAATATGGATCCCGGAAAATTGTACTGCGTGTGGCGACTGCTATACCGTCTGCCCTGATAGTGCCATTCCAGGCTTGATCAACAGCGTTAATGAAGTTTTTGAAACTAATATCAAACGCATCGAAAAAACCGGCAAAACAGTCAAGCATTTGCGCCGTGCCATTCGCAATGTAGAAAAAAAATATCATGCCTTAACTGCCGATAAATCAGAAGGTACCGTTTTAGACCCGATTTTTAATAAATCGATAGGCGAAACCATTAAAGAATATCCGCAAACGGAACAAGCCGAGGTCAGACAGGAGTTTGAATGGTTTAAAGAAGCCATGGGCGAATTTAAATTTGCCATTACCAAGCCATACCACGATGCGGTAAATAAGCGCACCCCTAATAATGGCGGCTTATTCTCGATTACTATTAATCCTATGACCTGCAAAGGCTGTATGGAATGTGTGCAGGTATGTCCAGATGAAGCCTTAGAGCCGACACCACAAACAGTCGAAAGCATCAAAACTCTACGCAATGACTGGGAATACTGGAACGACCTGCCGACATCAAATCCTAAATATAAACGTATTGATGATTTAGATGAAAAAGCTGGCGCCCTAACCACTATGCTATTGGATAAACGCACCTACGCTTCCATGAATTGTGGCGATGGCGCCTGTTTAGGTTGTGGTGAAAAAACTATCGTACATTTATTCACCGGCACTGTAACTGCTCTGATGCAGCCACGCGCTAAAAAGCAAGTGGCAAAAATTGACCAGTTGATAACAGAAATGGAAAAGCATATCCGCCTGAAATTATCAGAAAAAATGGATATTACTGATGTAGAAGCGCTCGAAGCAGCAATTGATGCGAATAAAAATGTTGATTTAACCTTAACCAAGCTAAGCAGTTCCTTAAGTGAAGGCAAAGCCAGCGATCCTATTGATGCCAGGTGGTTAAAATGGGCTTCACAGATTGTCGCTAAATTAAAACATTTAAAATGGCAATACACGCAAGGTGTTACTGGCAATGGTCGTGTGGAAATGGGCATTACTAACAGCACCGGCTGTTCTTCAGTATGGGGCTCGACTTTCCCATTTAACCCCTACCCTTTTCCATGGGCGAATAATTTATTCCAGGATGCACCGTCTTTAGCGATGGGGATATTTGAAGGACATATGGTCAAGATGGCAGATGGCTTTAAAGCTATTCGTATGGCGGAACTGGAAATTACAGGTAAATACGATAAGGATGAATCTGATCATTTTTTCACATACTTTGACTGGCACCAATTCAGCGAAGAAGAATATTTAATGTGTCCACCTGTGGTTACAGTCGGTGGTGATGGTGCGATGTACGATATAGGCTTCCAAAACCTGTCACGTAGCATCATGTCCGGCATGCCACTGAAAATACTGATTCTGGATACTCAGGTTTATTCCAATACCGGGGGGCAAGCCTGCACTTCCGGCTTTACCGGCCAGGTATCAGATATGGCACCGTATGGCAAAGAGTGGAAAGGCAAAACCGAGCGACGCAAAGAAATGAGTTTGATTGCTATGGCACACAGGACAACGTACACCTTACAAAGCTCCATTGCCCACCCGAACCACTTAATTGAAGGCTATATCGATGGTTTAAATTATCGCGGTCCTGCGGTTTTTAATATTTATGCGGTTTGCCAGCCTGAACATGGTGTTGCCGACGATGCTGCCGATATGCAAAGCAAATTAGCCGTTGAGGCACGCGCCTATCCGCTAATGACTTATGACCCACGTGAAGATGATACCTGGGAAAAAAGCATGTCACTCAAAGGTAATCCTGATTTAGATAAAGACTGGACGACTTACGAACTTAAGTTTGTTGATGAATACGGTATTGAAGATACTATGACTGTACCGTTAACCTTTGCTGACTGGGCTATGACTGAAGGACGCTTTAAAAAGCACTTCAAATTTGTCCCACCCTCACAATGGAACGATGACATGGTGCCTCTACATGAGTTTATTGATTTATCTCATGATGAGATGGCAGAAAATACCGCTTATGTTCATGCAGTACATCCAGACACTAACACCTTGGTCCGCGTGGCAATTGATCCTGAAATTGTCCATGCAACGATTGAACGCCGTAATTTCTGGCGCACCTTAAAAGGTTTGGCAGGTGTTGATAAAGTGGAGATTGATGTCGGTGCCATTGCAGCTCAGGCGAAGGCGGAAATGGCCTCTAGTATTGCATCTAATTTAATGTCTATAGCGGGCGGCAATGGTGGTGATGTTAGTGCATTAGCGGCGGCTTTAGCAGCCACACCAGCAGCAAACGCCCCCCAGGTACCTGTTCCAACAGCGCCTGCTAAAACACAGTCAGCCAGTGCCGCAGCACCGCAAGCAACGGCTACTCCTGCAGCAAAAGCCGCCCCTGCAGCTGGCGGCCATGAACCAGTCTGGATAGAAACGCCTGACTGTACAACGTGTGATGAATGTGTGGAGATTAATCCAAAAATATTCAAATACAATGAGGATAAAAAGGCCATTGTCATTGACCCGACAGCCGGAACTTTTGAAGATATTGTTAAAGCAGCGGAAAAATGTACTGCGGTGATTATTCACCCGGGCACACCATGGAACCCTAATGAGAAGAATCTGGATAAATTAATTAAACGCGCAGAAAAATTTCAGTAAACTTGCTTTTTAAAATGCCAGTAAATAGAGCGTGGCTTTAGCCTGTAGTATCGTACACTTGCTTACTAAAACAACGTTCCAGCACATATTAGTATTGCCAATTCATGTAGACTAAAACCTGCACCCAATACTTAAATACTGATGTTACGCGATCTTATATTTCTGCAGCTCAACATAAGAGTTTTATCAGCAAACCATGCCTGGGCCTGGTCTGTTAGATTACCCCTTATACAAGGCTGCTAGATGTGTATCTTCGGCAATACTTTAGCCCCCGGTTAGATATTTAAGCTTATCCAGATAAACAGTGAAGTGAGTGCGTTTTTTATTGGACAAATTCCAGCATCATAAACTGCTTAGCGAGAAACAAACCATACTAGCCAGCAATTATCTTTGTCTGAATTGTATTCCTTCAATTAAAACTTAAGCCAAGATCTATTTAGTATAAAATACAACTAAATAGCAAAAGCACGCTTAGTTCTAAAAGCCTATACAGGTAACTTAAAGCAGTAACCCGGTGTATCGCAAAAAATTTATGAATCTACTTAAAATTTTTGGCAAAAAAACCTTTCCTCACGGTATCCACCCTGATGCCTATAAAGAGGAAACCAGTGCTAAAATCACGCGTCGCTTGCCTTTTGCTGCTGAAATAATTGTGCCTTTAGCACAAAGCATTGGCAGGCCTGCGAAAGCGATTGTTTTTAGAGGCCAGCATATTGTTCGCGGTGAAGTCATTGCCGAAGCGGATGGCTTTATGTCAGTGCCTATCCATGCACCTGTTAGCGGTACAGTAAAGGAAATTGATATTGCTCCTACTGCGAAAGGAGGTAAACAGCCAGCGATTATCATTACAACGTCCTTAAACTCTGGCCAGCAGATTCAGGATTCTGGTGAGCGTAACGATTACCTGCAAATGTCGCGTGAAGAACTGGTTAAGGCTGTACAAAATACAGGTCTTGTTGGCCTGGGTGGCGCTGCATTTCCTACCCATGTAAAAATGGCTATTCCCCCAGACCGTAAAATTCACACGATTCTGGTCAATGGTTGCGAATGTGAGCCCTTTCTAACCACTGACCACCGGGTTATGCTGGAAAAAATCGATAATTTATTACTCGGCATTCGCATTGCCATGAGAACTGTCGATGCCCAAAAAGCAATTATTGGTATTGAAGATAACAAGTTAAATGTATTAACAGCCATAAAGCCGTATTTACCTGATGACGGTACAATTACGATTGAAGCCGTAGAAACCAAATACCCTCAGGGCGCAGAGAAGATGCTGGCTTATTCCTTATTAGGTATAGAAATTCCATCTGGGGGCCTGCCGTCTGAAGTTGGTTTGGCTGTTTTTAATGTAGCTACCCTGGCGGAACTGGGAGCACTTTTGCCTATAAAACAAGGCTTAATCGAACGCATTATCACTATCACCGGCGATGGCGTAAAAAAACCAGGCAACTACCTGGCGCCGATTGGCACGCCAATTCGATTTTTACTGGAATATGCCGAGTTTATAGGTGATGAAGCAGAACTTATTTTAGGAGGGCCGATGATGGGTATGCCTGCGCGTTCTCTGGATGTACCAATTACGAAAGGCACTGGGGCTTTACTGGTGTTAGATAAACGCGCCACCAAACGCAATGACATTTTGCCCTGTATAAAATGTTCGCAATGCCTACAAGTTTGCCCGATTAACTTAAATCCGTCAGAATTAGGCATATTAGCCGCTAAACGCCAATATGATGTTATGGAAGAAAAATACCACCTCAATGATTGCTTTGAATGTGGTTGCTGTAGTTATGTCTGCCCTTCGAACATCCCTCTGGTTCAGTATTTTAGAATAGCAAAAACCTTAAACAGAGAGAGACATTTACAAAATAGCTAACAAATTACAACTAACGGTTAAAGGGAACTTATGAACTTATCAAAACTATTTGGCAAAAAAACCTTTCCTCGCGGCATTCACCTTGAGGAACATAAAGCAGAAACCAACGCCAAACCGACACGTCGCCTGCCTTTTGCACCTGAAATTATCATTCCTTTGGCACAACATGTGGGTAAACCTGCTAAAGCTATTGTATTTAAAGGTCAACAGGTCACACGCGGAGAACTCATTGCTGTAGCAGATGGTTTTATGTCAGTGCCAATTCATGCGCCTGTTACCGGCACGATTAAAGAGATTGGTCTTGCTAAAACGGCACAGGGAGGCAAGCAAGAAGCCATTATCATCACCACGTCACTCAGCTCAGGGCAGCAACTTTTAGACTCTGACATGCATTTCGATTACCTGCAAATGTCCCGCGAAGAGCTTATCCAGGCTGTACAGAATACTGGCATAGTAGGCTTAGGAGGCGCTGCTTTTCCAACTCATGTAAAAATGCAGACTCCCGCAGATTGCTCTATTCATACCGTACTGGTGAATGGTTGTGAGTGTGAACCCTTTTTAACCACTGACCATCGTCTAATGTTAGAAAGAATAGAACATTTATTGCATGGTATTCGCATCAGTATGAAATGCGTAGATGCTCCTAAGGCGATTATCGGTATAGAAGATAATAAAATGGATGTGTTACATGCCATTCAACCACACTTGCCAGACGATAATAGTATTAGCATCAAAGCCATTGCTACTAAATACCCCCAGGGGGCGCAAAAAATGCTGGCCTATTCACTATTAGGTATCGAAATCCCGTCGGGAAGCCGTTCGTCAGACGCTGGATTAGCCATTTTTAATGTTGCGACCTTAGCCAAGATAGGTGCTCTGTTGCCAAGGGGACATGGACTGATTGAGCGGACTATCACTGTATCGGGCGATAGCCTGGAAAATCCCGGGAATTATTTGGCGCCGATTGGTACTCCTTTACGTCATATTCTTGGCCATGCAGGCTTTAAAGGTACTGAAGCCGGGGTAATTCTCGGAGGCCCGATGATGGGTATACCGGTACGTTCACTAGATGTACCTATCACCAAAGGCACCGGCGGCGTATTAGTGCTTGATGAACGAGCAACCAAGCGTGATGATATATCACCTTGCATTAAATGCTCCAGGTGTCTGCAAGCATGCCCAATTAACTTAAACCCTTCTGAACTCGGTTTATTAGCGGCCAAGCGACAATACGATGTCATGGAAGAAAAATATCACCTGAATGACTGTTTTGAATGTGGATGCTGCAGTTATGTTTGCCCTTCTAATATCCCGTTAGTGCAATACTTTAGAATTGCAAAAACACTGAACCGTGAAAGGCATTTACAAAATGGCTAAACCTGATTTAAAAATTGATATCCGCACGTCGCCTTATATTCGTAAAGCACCGACTGTTGCGCAAATTATGCGTAATGTTGTCTATGCCTTGCTCCCCTTAGTGATTTATTCAGTTTATCATTTTGGCATTAGTGCTCTGGCTCTGATACTGGTAACCACCCTATCTTGCATGGCAACTGAGCATTTTTTCTGCAAGATATCAGGTAAAAAATCAACCATTCTGGATGCCAGTGCGGCAGTGAGTGGACTGTTGCTGGCTATGACCTTGCCACCCGGATTTCCTTTATGGATGGGAGCTGTAGCTGGGTTTACTGCGATTGCCATGGGCAAAACCTTGTTTGGTGGCCTGGGATTTAATATCTTCAACCCTGCGTTAGTCGGACGGGCCTTTATACAAGCGGCATTTCCGGTCTCTATTACTACCTGGACGCCAGCGTTAGCAACTGACCGTTTTGTCGAATTTATTCCTTCGACGCTGGCCTTGCCTTTTATGAAACCTCTGCCTACTGCGGAATGGTCAACACAAGTTGCCATAGATGGCTTTACCGGTGCGACCCCTTTAGCACTGATGAAATTTCAAGGCATAATCACCGATTCTTATGATTTATTTATGGGTAATATAGCCGGCTCAACGGGGGAAACATCTACCCTGTTAATTTTAGTGTGCGGGGCTTATTTAGTATATAAACAAATGCTCGATTGGCGTATTCCTGCGGCAGTTATATTCGGCACAGCAGTATCTGCAGAGCTTTTCTATTTTATTGATCCGGCCAATTATCCCTCGCCTGCTTTTATGCTATTCTCAGGTGGTCTAATGTTTGCAGCTGTGTTTATGGCTAGCGATATGGTTGCCTCTCCGGTTACGCCATTGGGAATTTTCGTGTTTGGCTGTTTAGTCGGAGCGTTAACCGTTATTATTCGATTATTTGGCGGTTTAACCGAAGCAGTAATGTACGCGATCTTGTTCGGCAATGCAGCAACGCCTATTATTGAAACGTATACCCAACCGCGTATTTATGGTGCGCGTAAGAAAAAACAGGATAAATCATGAATACTCCAGAAAATCAGGTTCCTGAATTACCTTCGAGTACCAAGCTAATTAGCACCTTAGCCACGGTTGCAATGATTTCAGGTTTATTGGTGGTTCTGATCTATGAATTTACCAAACCCATTATTGCCGAGAACCAGCGTCTAGCGACAGAACGCGCCATTTTTAAGGTTTTACCTCAGGCAAAAAGCAGCCTGACCTATGTGCTTGATCATGATAAACTCGTTTTAGCTGATGATAAAACGGTAGGTGAACATATTTATGCAGGCTATGACAAATATAACAAACTGGTCGGTGTTGCTATCAATGCGGCTGCACAAGGTTATCAGGATATCGTTAAAATACTCTACGGATACAATCCTGATAGCGGCTGCATAATAGGCTTTGATGTCTTGAAAAGCACAGAAACACCGGGCTTTGGCACCAAGATCACGACTGACAAAGATTTTTTAGCCAATTTTAAATGTTTAGATGCAGAGATTAATATGGCACAATCAGGGCTGGAAAATACGATTAAAACAGTACGTCATGGCACTAAACAGCATGACTGGCAAATAGATGCTATTTCGGGCTCAACCATTACTTCCAACGCGATTGGACGTATGTTAAATAAAAGTGCACAGGCGGTACTGCCCGTTGTGGTAAAAAATTTAGATATATTAAAAAAAGGACAGCAATAAGCAGAGTATTGCTCGCATGCTCTGCGTCACTGCCATTAAGTTAAGAGATAAATAATGTAAAACAATGCCTTACCGTAGGTTGGGTTAGCTTATCTAAGCGCAGCGCAGATAACGTAACCCAACATTTTTGATATTGCCTAAGATGTTGGGGTTCGTTTTTTATTGCTACGCAAAAAAAAATCTAACCCAAGCTACGCTAGTGCTTTGTTATTTAATGGAACATTGCTTAACTTAATGGCAGTGGCTCTACGTAGAAATATCGATCGAAACGCTCTGCGTTCTGCGCTAAAGAACTTTGTCCATTGCTTTATAACGCAGAACGTCAAATACACATTCCCACACAAAGCCGGGGGAATGAAATAAACTGAGGTGAATTATGACTCAAGCTACAAAAAAAGAAACGCCCTTAACGCTAGATATCTTTACGACGGGTATCTGGAAAGAAAATCCGGTATTCGTTATGATGCTTGGACTATGTCCTGTATTAGCGGTAACTAATTCTGTATTAAACTCTCTGGCCATGGGTATAGCGAGTATTTTTGTACTGGTTTGCTCTAATGCCCTGGTTTCTGCTTTACGCAACTTTATTCCCAAGCAAGTACGTATCACCACTTATATTATTATCATCGCCACATTTGTTACCCTGGTGGATTATATTATTCAGGCAGTGAGTCTGGATTTATATAATAAACTCGGGGCCTTCATTCAGTTGATCGTTGTCAACTGTTTAATTTTAGGTCGTGCGGAAGCCTATGCCTCAAAAAATTCATTTACTAAGTCAGTAGTTAGTGCATTAGGTATGGGCTTAGGTTTTACTCTTGCATTAGTAATGCTAGGCGGGGTAAGAGAGTTATTAGGTGCAGGTCAATTACTGGGTTATCAGGTATTTAGCACCCAATTTGAACCCTGGGTAGTGATGATATTACCACCCGGCGGGTTTATTGTCTTAGGCTGCTGGCTTTTACTGATTAATTATCTGCAGCAACGTAAAACCAGTAAATTAATATTACAGGATGAAGCTGCATTTCACGGGAAGTTACCATCAGAAAATTATGGTTAAGGGCTTAGTCCTATTATTCCTAACTAACTGATGACAAGGTAGCTCGCCATTCCGGAGTTTTTTATCGGGAATCTAATTTATAAGAACGAAAATCTCTGTCATCAGTCTACAGCAATAAGGATTTATAGATTTTACCTTGCATACTGATAAAGCCAGAGGACAAAAAAAGTAGCTCCGCACTTAACTTTAATAAATCTCGTTGCAGCACGGAACGTTGAAACGAGTTATGCGCATGGTTTTATGCATGTCCTTCATAATTTTAATTGTGAAGCGCAAATAGCGATAAAAATCGCTTACCAGGACCCACGTCATATCGTCGTCGCAAAAAATTAATTATGAAACCAACCGAACTTTTATCTATCATCATTCCTTTTCATAATGAACAGGAAGTGATAAACGAATGCCAGCAACGCATATCCGATGCTGTTAAGGCCATCGACATGCAAATCGAAATGCTTTATGTTAATGACGGCAGTAAAGATAAGACCTTAACTATTCTGATCGAACTAATGCAGCAGGACGAGCGCATTAAAATTATTGATTTAAGTCGTAATTTTGGTAAAGAAATTGCCATGACAGCGGGGTTTGATGAGGCGAAAGGAGATGCTGTTGTGGTCATTGATGCTGACTTGCAAGACCCTCCCGAGCTGATTGTGGAGATGGTCAAAGCCTGGCGCGAAGGCTTTGATGTTGTCTATGCCAAGCGAACTGAGCGTAAAGGCGAGAGCTTTTTTAAAAAATTTACCGCACACCTGTTTTATAAACTTATTAATAAAATCAGTGATCATGAAATTCCGGAAAATGTCGGCGATTTCCGCTTAATGAGTCGCCAGGCTGTGGACGCATTAAATCAGGTACGCGAGCGTAAACGCTTTATGAAAGGTCTGTTTTCCTGGATAGGTTTCCCTCAGACCGCGATAGAATATAGTCGAGATCCTCGGCTGGCAGGTGAAACCAACTGGAATTATAGAAAGCTCACCAAATTTGCCATCGAAGGTATCTCCTCATTTACTCAAGAACCTTTAAGACTGGCCACCTATGCTGGATTTATAACTGCTCTTGGAGCTTTTGGTTTAGGGCTTTTTTATATTTTTAAGACCTTGCTATTTGGTGAAGCAATACAAGGTTTCCCGACACTGATTACCGTTATATTGTTTTTCTCAGGCGTACAGTTATTATCGATTGGCATTTTAGGCGAATATATCGGACATATGTTTATCGAATCAAAACAAAGGCCGCTGTATTTCATCAAAAAAACCTACACTGCTAAATTAGATGACTAAAACCTTCAGTAAGCTTTCCTTAGCCATTATTTGTATTGCGATTTTAACGCGCCTGTTCGGTATTATTGAATATCCGCTACACGATCCAACCGAAGCGCGTTATGCAGAAATCCCACGTTTAATTATAGAGACTGGCAACTGGATTATGCCACCGTTTGATTATGCTGTACCTTTTTGGGGTAAACCGCCACTGACATTCTGGCTAACAGCGATCTCATTCAAGCTTTTTGGTTATTCTGAATTTGCTGCGCGTTTGCCAGTCTTTTTATTAGCTGGCGTCGTGTTATGGCTGAGCTACCGCTTCACTAAAGTAATACAGGATGCGGATAAAGCAGCCTTCAGCAGTATCGTATTATTAAGCACCGCACTGTTCTTTATTGCCAGTGGTGCAGTGATGACCGATATGGCTTTATGCCTGTGTATCAGTTTATCCATGATCAGCTTTTGGCATGCCTTAAACAATCCAGATGCACAACAAGCCAGAAAATGGAGCTATTTATTCTTTGTTGGTCTGGGCTTTGGTTTATTAGTTAAAGGTCCTATTGTTGGCGTATTAGTCTTATTACCCCTTATCGCCTGGGTTATTCTAGAAAAACAATGGCTGGCCGCCTGGCAGCAGATACCCTGGTTTAAAGGTTCTGCACTGATGCTATTAATAGCGGTACCCTGGTATATCATCGCCGAAATTGATAGCCCCGGGTTTATCAATTACTTCTTAGTCGGCGAACATTTTAAGCGTTTTGTCGATCCAGGCTGGCATGGTGATTTATACGGTGTTGCGCACAAGCATCCACGCGGAAAAATCTGGCTGCTATGGCTATTTGCCAGCTTCCCCTGGTCTTTGATATTTTTAGGCAGTGTCTTAAGCTGGCCATTAAGAAAAAACCAGACGATTACTCTCAAAAATATCTGCCAGGGAAGCACTCATAGCTATCTCCTGTTGTGGGCTATTGCGCCTATGGTTTTTTTCACTTTATCGGGCAATATTCTTTATACCTATGTCTTACCCGGGCTACCTGCTTTTGCGATAATGGTTACTGAAATGCTTTGTCTACGCTTTGACATCAAATCGATCATGCAAAGCAACTGGCTGTATGCGGGGCTAATCATTCCCGTTGCTGGCGTATTGTTTATGGGGCTAGTATGGACGGTGCCTGAAAAATTAAACTTTGAGAAAAACCAGAAATATTTAGTTGAAATTTATCAAAATTCCAGGCAATCAGATAATAGCCAGCTATCTTATGCAGGGGAGCGTTTGTTTTCTATTGACTTTTATACTCAAGGCCAAGCTGGGCGTATAAAATTAAATGAATCATCAATAGCTGCATTAAAAACTAATGCCGTTGAAGATTATTTAATTGTACAAAAAAACAATATCCCCAAACTACCTGACAGCTTATTACAAAACTTTGAACTCATTGCAGAGTACCGAAAATATGCACTGTTAAAAGAAAAATAATCAACATATGAACCGCAACAACTTCTTTTACACTTTTTTTCGTTATTTTATTTCCGGAGGTCTGGCAACAGCGGTACACTTTTGCGTGTTGCTTGCTCTGATCGAATACCAGCTAACCACGCCTTTACATGCGAGTATGATCGGTGCTGCCTGTGGATTTTTAGTTAATTACCATATTCAATTTCACTGGACATTTAAAGTGAGCGGCCCACATAGTCGATTTTTCATTCGTTACCTAATTGTTAGTGCTAGCATGTTCGGGCTCAATGCAGCAATTTTCTGGCTAGCGACTACCCCTGAATTATTTGCATTATTAAAGAATCTCCCCTATCCTACGCTAATCCCGCAACCCAAAAATATTGCTTATTTGTATGCACAAGTGATTGCCACAGGTATCGTTTTTTTATGCAATTTTCTGGTTAACCGCTATTACACATTCAGGCCCATTAAACAACCAAAACCTGTACAATTATAATATTTATTTCGACAAGGTAGCATGATGAACCCGGAATCTCTCAGTTTTATCTTTCTCAGCGCGTTTTTGATTAATAACTTCGTGCTAGCGATGTTTTTAGGCCTATGTCCATTTGTCGGTGTTTCAGCAAAACGCGACACTGCCTTTAATATGAGCCTGGCTACTGCTTTTGTCATGTTTGTTAGTTCTACCTGCGCATATGGTATTAATCTGGTGCTAACGGCGTTTGATCTGGAATTTCTTCGTCTTATCAGCTATATTGCTTTGATTGCCTCGTCTGTTCAATTAGTTGAAATGGTGCTCAAGAAATTTAGCCCCGCTCTATTTAGAGCTTTGGGTATATTCCTGCCTTTAATTACTACTAATTGCGCCATTTTGGGCGTTGCGCTATTTCAAACTTCGCGTGAATATGACTTTTTGCAATCGGTCTCATTTAGCCTAGGCGCAGGTGCAGGTTTTGCTCTGGCGATCGTGTTAATGGCTGGAATACGGGAAAAACTGGAATTATCTAATTTACCCAATATCACCCAGGCCGCCGCATTAAGTATGATGCTGGCAGGAATTCTATCCCTGACGTTTATGGGCTTTGCCGGTCTTGGTGGCGCGACTGCATAAAAAGGACTTCAGTCCGCTAATACTAACTATCACAACTAATGTTGATATAGTTAGTGGAGTACAATAGCTTTAGCTATTGCTGTTAGGGAAATAGCTAAAGCTATTTCGCTCTTAGCGCTATTTGCCTCTTAAGTAGGTGTCTTACAAAAATCATGGAGAAAACAAATGCTAAATTTCATTATTGCAATAGCTGTGATATTTGGACTGATGATCGCCTGGATTTATGTCCAGCAATTTGCTCGAGAATATGCAGCTAAACACCCTGAATTTGGTGCCATGAAAGAAGAAGGATTAGGTTGCGGAAAAAACTGTGGTTGTAAGGGCGGCGTGTGTGAGAAATAAACCTTGGCCTTCCAACCTGCCTGGTTAAAAAAAAACTCAACGAGTAACATACTGCCTTAAAATCAAGCATTTTACCCTGTACAAACAGCATTAACTCGTTTGCGTGTTCTAAACCGTTAAAAGTAGTGATTATCCGTGATGTCTTTTATTTTCAAAATTCAGGGTATAAAGTGATGAAACTATAGACTATATAATATTAAAAATAATAACTATGTTCTATGCACCTGGGTTGGAAAGCTTATAGACACTAGCCTGACGGATTTTTAGGCCCACTCATATAGTCTAATTTTAGCTATCAAAGCCTACGTAGGCTCGACCTCAGGTATCTTTATATCACTTTTTAAAACGTATATATTTTCTATAAGGCGAACCATGCTTCCAGGTAAATGCCTCGGTGTAATAATGCATCAAAGAAAAATACCCAATCAAACCCACTGTCACTGCCTGCCTGACTTGCATATCGAATAAAAATTGCGTAAGTGTATCAACCCACTGATCACCATACTCTTGTAAAAGAAAGGTCAAGGCAAAGGAAAGCAATGGCAGCACGATAAATACATTGAGCTTTATTTTTGTTGCCCAGCGATATAAAAAATTCTGTGGATGCCCTGCATGCTTATTCACATCATGCGTCACATAAAAAATATAAGCCGTTGCATCATGAACAAGTCGTGGAATTAAAATTGCCAGAAAATAATATTGCTGTATATAAAAATAAAAACTGGTAATAATCAATAAGGAATTCGCCCACATAAATAAGCAACCAAACCGGGTTTTTACATACCGCTGACACCAGAAAGTACTTAATAGTAGGCAGATAATAAGTCCACCAGCCGCCTGTTTAACCCATTCTGCCTGTTGAACGCTTAAAGTATCTTTTAAAAAAATCCCCATATATACGCTAATGCCTGCACCTATACTTAACCATAATAACAAGTAAAACGCCCAGTCAGGCAATTGATAAATCCCTCGCCCTACCCCATGTTGCTGTTTTAACACATGATAAACAGTCCACGAAGCGACCATAATATAAAGCACATAATACGAAAGCACCTGACTCGCTATGGAAAAAAACAGCATGAGAGCCAGGGTCATAAACAGAATTTTTTTCTGATAAAAACTGAAATAGTCCTTATTAGTCGTTAATAATATGGCACTGGCAAGAATATGTGGCGTACCAAATAGCAATTGAAATACTATGAAGTGACTTGGGCTACTCGGTAAATATCGCAATAAAGCACCACCAAAAGCGTAACTGTCGGTCAGTTGTAAAATCACGCATAGAGGGATAATGACATATAAGCTCAGCAACAACTTATAAGAAACGGCAAGCGGCGTATTATCTTGCATAGATTGAGTTGAGCTGGCAGTCAGAGTGGTCATACTATTTTTTTATTATTGTTATTGTCTTATGCTAACGTTACACTGTTTCAACTATAAATTTCAAGCCCCGCTCTGCTTTTATGTCCTTTGCACTACACCCAGCACTAAAAAAAGATTGTATCGAACTCGGCCAGCTGAAGTTATGCCGTGTTTTACTGATGAATGATAGCCAGTTTCCCTGGCTGATACTGGTACCCGAACGAGAGAATATCAGCGAAATATACCAGCTTTCTGTCGCCGATCAGCAACTTGTAATGCGTGAATCCAGCTATATCGCAGAGCAACTGGCAGCCCTTTATCATGCCGACAAGATGAATATCGCTGCTCTAGGTAATATGGTACCGCAACTGCATATTCATCATGTGGTTCGATATAAAACCGATAAAGCCTGGCCAGCACCTATCTGGGGAAAGTTTGATGCACAAGCCTATACGGCAAAAGACCTTAAAAATACGCTAGACCTGCTTAAAGAATTAATAAATAGTTCAAGAATAAAATAGCTTTTATTCCCTTATTGTTCTGCTTTAAACTCAGAGTGTGTGAAAAGCATGCATAAAACTTTGCTACAAAACGCTACTTTGTAAATCATTTTTAACAACAGAAAAAGCGACCATCACCAGCAGCCGGATTTTATAAGCGTAATCCACCTAGTAGATCAGACACTACAAAACCCGAGGTTACGGCACCTTCATGTAAGCCATCATAAAGATAGGCGCCGGCATGGCAGGTATTATTTTCACCGTTTGTTTCCAGAATCTCCTGACGATAACGGATAGCCTCAACATTATAAGCCGGAGTTGTATGATGCTGTATATCGATCACTTTTTCGGACGCTATTTGTTGTTGCAGATTATAGGCAAGACTAAAATGGGTATTTGACTGGGCATCTATGCCACATAAGCGGTCTAAATAAGCATTGTAGCCACAACCTTGATTGTCTTTATTTTGGAAAAGATCAAATTCACAGAAATAAGTGACGCCGAAATTTTTGTATATTGAGGTATCGGTATGAATCACCGTATCCATAACATTTTCTTTCCAGGCCTGAAAGCGCTTGATTTCGTTTTCCGAAGGATCTTTCAATAAGCTCAGTACCTGGTCTGGAGTCGTAGCGAAAATAATTTTGTCAAAATGCTGCTGCTCGCCATTAAGCAATTTTATTTGCACCCCGGTTGCAAACCTGGTCACATTCTCAAGCTTTGCATCACAATGAATTGTGCCACGAAAATCCACCAGGATTTTTTCTATGTAGGTATAGACGCCTCCCTCAATGCGATCCCACTTGGTAAACATGCCAGAATTTCCGAGTAATGGCATGCCGATTTCCGCCGGAAAATCATCAATCGCCTCATAAGGCATAGAATAAGCGTACATAAGTAGCATTTTCAGCCACCTTGCACTGATATTATTGCCTAAATAGTCTGAGACCGGACGTTGGCGAAATGAACCAGGGGAAGAGAAAGTTATCCTGGCAAGAAAATATAAGTAGGAGAACATAATAGGAGTCTGCTTAAGGGTCTCGAAAACCTGCTCCCATCTGGTTTTGCAACCGTAACGGATTGCTCCAGAGGATTTGTAATAATTCCCATTAGCGAGAAAAAGTTCACTGGAAACCGGTATCTCTTCGAGTTTAACCTGAAGTTCATCCATTAATTTATGAAAATTCGGGAAATTATCACGCTGAAATTCGATCACCCCATTATCAAGAGTCATTCGATGATCCAGAGAGTCACAGCGAATATTTTTATTCAGCGTGCGTATATTTCCACCCAGAACCGGTGCTTTTTCGAACACCGTGACATCGTGCACTTTATCCAATAGATAAGCGGCTGTCATGCCAGCCGCACCGCCGCCCACTATGGCAATTTTCATGACAGATCTGCGTCTAAGACCGGGTCGCCTGATAATTTCTCATACAATGTGCAACCTGTTCTAATAGTGCCGGTAAAACTTGGCGCACCTGATGACGCATTACAAAAGTAGAAGTTCTTCAGCGAAGATCTATGATCCAGGCGCCCGGCGGAAAAATTTTTCGGCGTCAGGTTCGATCCATAAGAGTTCCCCTCGGGGGCATAACAGAAACTTTCATTGGTAGTTGGGCTGCCGGTCATTTTAAAGACTATAAAATCCCGAAAATTAGGTACGTATTTTTGCTCTATGATGTCAATCATTGAGTCAAAAATTTGTTTTTTCATTTTCCTATATGCACCCGCATCACGAATCTTCAGGTCGTGAAAGTAGTGGTAATTGGCAACCGTTATAAACTGAATGATCTGTTCTCCTTCCGGGCAATCACCAGGATCATCGGTAAGAAATCCCGGCGTAGTTACGCCAAAACTGGGAGCGCTATAATCGGCTCGATCATACATATCATCAAAAGCCTTATTTAGATCGGCTTGTTCACTATGAAATAAGTTCCAGCGGCCAAAACCGAAATCACTTAAATCAATGCCTTTGACGACACAATAAGCGACAAAATTCGAAGCTGAATAATCATAATCAAGTTTGGCCCGTATCGAACTGGAAAATTTATCTTTACCGATCATCGCGGCCGCATGTTGAGGATCAATATTACAAATAATATCCTGGCCATAATACTCTTGAAATACGGTACGATCTTGCACGCCTATGGTTTTTACACCAGTCACTCGATTTTCATCAAGGATAAAGTCCGTTACCTTTTGCTGGTAAATAATTTCCCCGTCATTTTCCACAATGACTTTAACTAATGAATCTATGACGTGTGCAAAATGATGAGTTGGGTAATAGGCGCCCCGGCAATATCCTGTAAACAGAGCCGTCCAGGCAAAGAAAGAAAGTTTTTTGGGAGGCAATAGAAAGTCCGGCCACTGAAGAGCTAAAAGGGTTTGCGCCTCTAGCGGTAATTTAAATGCATCAAATACATCCTGCAACGTAGACTTGTGATATTTAATAATTCGCCAATTACTAAGCGCATGGCTCAACACATAAGCAATACCTGGATGTTCTGGAAGTTTTTTTATTTCAGCAGCGGTGAGCCATACTTCATTGATAAAATTGCGTATTGGACCGGCATGCTCAGGAAATAGCTTAGCCAGGCGTGCCGATAATTGTTCTTTATCAAAAGGGATATCCAGCTCGTATCCCGGTATACGCATATGATCGTAACCGTTCGCATCGTACTGCTCAAATGTAACCGCCTGTTCAAGACCCAGTTTCCTGAGAAACATGTTTACTGTTTCCCCTGCTCCGCAATTCCAGACATAATGCAGTTGCGCATTAAACCGGTATTTATCACCTTCAACAAAGGTATGACCGTACCCCCCCGGGAATTCATGCGCTTCAAGAATCGTTACTTTCTTTCCGGCCTTGGCCATTAATGCCGCAAAGGATAAACCGGCAAGTCCGCTACCCAGTATCAGATAGTCGGGGGCTGAATTTGACTGTGTGTTTGGCATCTTGGCACCTACGGGGATAAATTAATAATTAATTTCGTTTAATTGAGTCTGTACTAAGCAGACAGAGCATCCGCGAGGGCTCGCAGTATCTTTGCCCCATCGCCTTGCCATGCACTGCCGTGCATACATGCAAGCGTTGTTGGTTCGGTGGCAGCCAGGCGTTCAAGCATCACATCTGCATTCCTGGTGTGTGAAAAGTAATCCATTTCATGCCGGAAGGCTTCACTGGGTCCGAGAATATCCGCTTCTGTAAGCGCGGGTAAATCCCTACCGCCCTGGGTAAAAAGATCTCCGCATAGCAATGTCCGTGTTCGTTCTTCAGTCAGAAAGCCACATTCCCAAGCATGTGGTAAATGTGGAGTGTCAAACCAGCGCACGCAATGTGTACCCAGAGAAATCGCCTCACCGTCAGCGATGGCACGAGGAGCTCGATCAGCAAGATCTTCAATTGAGACCATGGCTGCAACTGTACCACAGAGGGGCATGGACTGAGGGGCTACGGCAAGCCATTCGTTAAGTGAGCCGCACTCGTCCGACTCTACATGAGAAAAAGCTATATAGCGCAGTTGCTCGACCGGAAGTAGGCTCTGAACAGCTTCACACACAAGAGGAAACATCTTTCGTGGCCCCGTGTGAAATAACAAGGGTTCATCATCGACAATGAGGTACTGATTAAATGAAAAACCACCTCCTCCCGGAATGATTACTGGGGTATTGATGCGATAAATCCCGTCGGAAACTTCATGTACGTTGGTTCCCGACTCACTATTTGTAATGCTCATGATACTCTCCTCACAATGCAGACCAGCGCAACAATTAAAACAGAATTAGTTGATTAATCTCTATTGTTGTTCGGCCGTTCTTGATTAATTACAGCATACACCATTTATAATAAAATACATGAGCAAAATAGTTCAAAAAACCAATTAACTTTTTTCTAATCCAGATTATTCAACTTTCTTATACAGCCGCTTAGCTTACGTCAGTATTTTTTAAAACTAGTTGCCGATAATTCTTAATCTTCAACAAGCCATGCGCTTCAAACCCCGAAGCAGTTCTATGATACTTGTCAATGCGCATCATAGAATAGGACACGGCGAAATTCTTCTAAACTTTTAACTTTCGGATTATCATATGATTTTTTTGGAATTGATCGTCGTTCTCAGATAATGCAATATTCGTCGCACATTGCGCGCTAGCTTTTTAGTTAGTACTTCAACGAAAACAACTATTACCGTTTTAAATCAAATCATTATGATAGATTAACATCTAATATTTCCCTTGTGTCAGAATAGTTTTCGCCTTATTTGAACCTAAGAATCATAACTTCAAACAAAGAGCGTACTAATCACCAAGGTTTTGGACAATTTACCTGATGGCAACCTCTAAAAATGCGTTTCGATATTGTATCTACAAAATCCACTCATGCCGGGTTCCTTTCACACTGCATAGATGATAGAACATAAAATTCGTCAAGCAATGATCCAGAGGGATTGCATTTATACATTAGGTGGTACTGTTGAAATGGATGAATTTTTAAAGGAGGCAAGCAATCATTGAATGATCAACGATCAAAAGGCGACAATAAAACAGTCTTCCGGATAACTGTAGAAGAAATTTCTTATGGGTCCGAAGTGCTTGTCATTTGCAGAACTTGATACAATTTCAGAAGAGCATGTGGTTCCTGCAGTAAAAACATGGGTATCGTAACCTGATAAATCAGGTATATATGTTAAGGCTGAAATGAAAGCCTATAATCACGCGCGCCCAGTTGAGATGAGATATTCAAGAAAAAAACGCGAGAATTTAAAGTGGGTTAATATTATTTTTTTCAATTTAAAGCGGTATCTCCTAGCCAGCCTTCATGAAATGTTTCCTAAAATACAGAAAAGTCATTCTTGCTGAGTTTGCTTACCTTTTAATCGAAGATATTGGTCAAATCAAGCCTTTGATAAGCTTAAGTTCATACAAATCCTGCGCCTTTACCTGTGTTAAGCGCCGAATCAGACAATAAACTATTCATTTACTGATTGGCCCCCATCTATTTGACTAAATAAGTCTGACGACCATCCAAGATGAAGTTTATCGGTTCATTTAATCAGTGGCTTTGCGAGAGTATATCTACAGAAGACTAGAATCAGTAATCAGCTTGTTACAAACAAACCACAATGAGCCAGGAATAAATACTAGATTAATCATGCTCAGGTTTATAGACAATTTTATTAAGCGAGCAAATCGATTAATAGGGCCTTTAACTGTTCTTGTTGTCTCTGTAGATTTAACCGGTTTGCCAGGATAATTGATTTCAATTCAGTTAATGCGGTATTAAAATCATCATTTATAATCAGATAATCATACTCTGCATAATGGCCTATTTCATTCACCGCATCCTGCATACGACGGTCAATAACAGCCTCGCTATCTTGCCCGCGCTCTTTTAATCGGCGGCGCAAAACTTCTGTAGAAGGTGGTAATATAAAAATACTGATGGTATCAGGAAGTATGCGCCGAATTTGTTCTGCACCCTGCCAGTCTATTTCTAAAATTACATCTTTACTGCTTTTTAGACTTTGTTCGATTGAGCTTTGAGCCGTGCCGTAAAAATTATCAAATACCTGTGCGTATTCAAGAAAGGCTTGTTGATTAACCATTTTTTTAAAGGTATCAACTGGCGTGAAAAAATAGTCAATAGTGTCAATTTCACCAGGCCTCTGGGCGCGTGTGGTGTGCGAAACAGAGACTATCAATTTGTCCATATGAGGGATAAGTTTCTTGATTAAACTGGTTTTACCTGCTCCAGAAGGTGCTGAGATAATAAAAAGTTTACCTTTGTTCATATTGCTACCTTTACTCTATATTCTGTGCTTGCTCGCGCATTTGTTCAATCAGAACTTTAAATTCGATAGAAATCGCCGTCATCTCTTTATCCGCTGATTTTGAGCCTAAAGTATTCGCTTCTCTATTCATTTCCTGCATTAAAAAATCCAGACGGCGACCAATAGGCTCACTTTGCTCTAAAATACGTAAGACCTCTATGATATGCGTGTCTAGTCTATCCAGTTCTTCATCTACATCTAGTTTTTGAGTTAACAGAACCATTTCCTGTTCCACCCGGTCGTTATCAGGTTCGGTGACTAATTCAGCAATATGATTTTTAAATTTAGTGCGTAAGTGCTCTAAAACCAAAGGCATCCGATTTTGTGCCTGCTTAAGTAACTTCTGCATTTTTACGCAGCGGCTGGAAATTAGCTCGCTAAGCTGAGTGCCTTCTCGATGCCGTGCCAGTATTAAATTATCGATGGCTGTTTCTAATAATTGCACTAAGGCTTGTAATAAGGCCGTTTTATCACTTTGTTTTTCAATTTGTATGCCTGGAAAGGCTAGAACTTCAAGCGCTGAAAAGGGTTGAGGCCTATCCATCAACTGTTCAATGCTCTGAGTGGTTGATAGTAAAGCTGAGATAGCATCCATATCAATGCTTAGCTCTTGCTGCGCTAAACTATGCTTTTTGAAACTAAGGCTACATTCGATTTTTCCACGCTTCAGATTATCACTAATGATGTGACGTATATCTGACTCTGCAAAGCGAAATCGCTCGGGAATTTTTAAAATGATGTCACAATAGCGATGATTCACTGAACGTAGTTCGCAGTTTATCGTCAAGTTTTCAAAATCCATTTCGCTATTGGCAAAAGCGGTCATGCTATTTGTCATTTGTCAGGTCCTATTAAGATGTATGTGTAAAAAAAGGTGTTGTAATAATTGTTCTGTATCTGCCATACCTTGCTCAAGGTTTTTAATGATTTCCGGCATAGTAATTTCACCGGCAGACTTACCGGCTGCCCAATTAGCAATAACAGCACAACAGACATAAGGAATTTCCAGTTCTTTGGCAAGTGCTGCTTCGGGCATGCCTGTCATGCCAACTAAGTCACAGCCATCACGCTCCATGCGTGTTATTTCCGCCGATGTTTCCAGTCTAGGTCCTTGAGTACAACCATAGACTCCATTAGTCTGAATATTTAGTTGTAGCATTTCAGCACTGTTAATTATTTGCTGGCGTAGATTTTCATCATATGGAAAGGTAAAGTCAATATGATTGACTGCTGCATGGTCTGCGGCAAAAAAAGTATGTTCCCGGCCGTAGCTATAATCAATAATTTGCTCGGGAATGGCAATACGCGCAGGATACATTTCAGGAGTAATGCCTCCTACAGCAGCAACAGCAATAATTTGTTCCGCTCCAGCCTGTTTTAAAGCCCAGAGATTGGCGCGATAGTTAATTTTATGTGGCGCAATAGTGTGGGGATCTCCATGGCGTGCCAGAAAAATGACTTTTTGCCCACAAAACTCGCCTATGCTACAAGGAGAAGAGGGTGAGCCGTAGGGAGTCTGATAATCTTTTTGTTCAATAATTTTTATCGATTGCATTTGAGTAAGCCCAGAGCCACCGATAATTGCAGTTGTTTTCATTTTATGGAATAAGGTCAGAGGCAGTTGTCATTGGGTTAATGATTTTAAATTGGGGCCAGGCAGCCAAGCTAAATTTCCGCACAGGCATAGATCCCGGCCGCATTACGTAAATACCCCTTATAATCCATGCCGTAACCATATATATAGTGATTTGCAACTGACAAGCCTATAAAGTCAGCTTGTATCGGTTTTACTTTAGCAAGCTGTTTTTCGACTAATACCGCGCTATAAATCTGGCTTGCCCCTTGTTCCTGGCAGTATTGGTAAATAGCTTGAAGCGTGATTCCTTCATCAAGAATATCATCAATAATAAGTATGTTTCTATTTTGCAGAGAACCTGTCGGCCTCTGTATCCAGTTTAAATTACTACCACTGGTTTGCTGCCCATAACGGCTGACATTAATAGCATCGATTGTTAAGGGAAAGTTAAGCCTGGTCATCAGCTTGCCTGTTACCACAATACCGCCATTCATGACACAGAGTAAGACTGGATTAGCATTAGCCAAACAAGCATTAATGTTTTCTGCCATTAAATCTATGGCATTTTCTACTTCATTAACCGAGAACAGTAAACGGGCGTTTTTTTGTACCTGTTTAATTTCACTAAGCATGGCAATTAGACAGCTTGGTTAACAGCTTACTCACTGCTTGCCATCTACTGCTATTTTTAAGCTCTTGCGCAGTGAGACTGTGCCTGCCTAGCATAGCCAGTAAGCGCGC
Source organism: uncultured Methylomonas sp. (assembly GCA_964459125.1). Lineage (GTDB taxonomy): Bacteria > Pseudomonadota > Gammaproteobacteria > Methylococcales > Methylomonadaceae > Methyloprofundus. Next base: position 55,804 of record CAYWLM010000002.1, read on the forward strand.
TTGACGAATCGGGCTAGATTCAATCGGAGTGCTCTCTAAAACCTGTTCCGCCGCAGTTTCATTGTTACATACCAATATCATATCGCAGCCTGCCTGACGGGCAAGTCTGGCCCGTTCAGTGAAATCACCAACACAGGCTGCACCTTCCATGCTCAGGTCATCACTAAAGACGGCACCATTAAAACCCAATTGTTTGCGTAAAATCTCGTTTACCCAGATAGCAGAAAATCCGGCAGGTAACTCGTCAATCGCAGGATAAACTACATGTGCAGGCATGATGCCCTCTAACCCTTCGTCAATCAATTGTTTAAACGGTAGAATATCTTTACTATAAATACTGTCAAAATCCCGTTCATCAACCGGTAATGCCAAATGAGAATCCAGAGCAACCGCGCCATGTCCCGGAAAATGCTTGCCAGTAGCGGCCATTCCTGCACTATGCATGCCTTTTCTAAAACTGCTGGCGAGTTGACAGACTAGTGCGCAATCTTCTGAAAAAGAACGGTTACCAATAATCTGGCTAACACCACAGTCTATATCTAGCACTGGTGCAAAGCTAAAATCAACGCCTAGTACAAGTAATTCAGATGCCATTAACCAGCCGGCATCTTCGGTTAATGTCGAGTTTTCTGCATAAGCAGCAACCGGTGGTAAACGCGTAAATCCATTTTGAAAGCGTTGCACCCGCCCACCCTCCTGATCAACTGCAATCAGTATGGCCCCCTTTCTTGCGGCTTTGATTTGTTGGCACAGTTCCGCTAACTGCAGTGGTTCAGCATAATTCCGGGCAAATAAAATAATAGCCCCAGTATTCGGATGGGCAATTTTTTCTTTATCATATTGACTGAGCGTAGTGCCAGAAATATCAATCATGATAGGGCCAATGGGAAGCTGTTTTTTCATTTTTCTGTGCGAGTGTGTTAGGTTTTTTAGCTTAAAAAAGTATAGTAGCCAATGTATTGATAAGATAAAATAGACAATTATATACAATCTTTGCTATCATTATCAATTTAAGTACAAAAAGTTTTATTATCAGGCCACTATTTCAACAAAACTATGCAGAGAAAAATATTGTCCAGACTAATTAAAATACTAGCATTTTTGATGATTTCTGCTTTCCTGTTTATCAGTTGTAGCGAAACTGATCCGGTAATGAAAGATATACGTCGACAGGATAAATTAATTGTACTGACACTGAATTCACAAACAACTTACTACCTTGGCGCGGATAACGAACCTGCGGGATTTGAATATGATTTGACTAAAGCTCTGGCGGACTCACTGAATGTCGAAGTGGAATATAAAGTGCTCGATAATATTGAAGATTTGCTGAATGCTATCAACACTGGTGAAGGTCATATTGCGGCAGCAGGATTGACTCGAACAGATACGCGTGAACAGAAGTACATTTTTGGCCCTGATTATAAAGCAGTGCAGCAACAAGTTGTTTGTCACCGTCAGTCTATACTTCCTAACGATACCAGTGAATTAATAAACAGGTCAATACTGGTTGTCGCTGACAGCAGTTATGAAGAGGCGTTGCAAGAGCAACAACAAGACTACCCGGAACTAAAATGGGAAACCACCAGCGAGCTATCAGCTGAGCAAATACTGGAAAAACTGGTCAGCAAAGAAGTTGATTGTACCATAGTGGATTCCAGTGTATTTTCCTTGAATCACCGTTATTATCCCGATTTAAAAGAGGCATTCCCGTTTTCAGAAGAACAGAGTCTAGCCTGGGTGCTGCCTCCAGATTCCGCTGCTTTCAAGCAATATATTAATGACTGGTTTGAAAAAACAGAAAGCAACTCGGCTTTGAATATCATCGATGAACGCTATTATGGCTACGTTGATATGTTTGATTTTTATAATAATCATATTTATTTAAAACGAATTAAATCGCGGCTACAAGAATACGGATCTGCCTTCAGAGAAGTCGCAAAACAATATCAGATTCCCTGGACTTTACTGGCAGCCCAGTCATATCAGGAGTCTCACTGGAATCCCGAGGCGCTCAGCCACACCGGCGTTAGAGGGTTGATGATGTTGACCGAGGCGACTGCTAAAGCAATAGGCATTAAAAAACGTACTGATCCCCACCAGAGCATTAAAGGAGGCGCAAAATATCTGAACCAGATGCTAAAAAAAGTGCCTGAGGATGTTGCAGCAGAAGATCGGATATGGTTTGCTCTGGCTGCTTACAATATCGGTTTTGCACACCTGCTGGATGCCAGAAAACTGGCCAGCGAATTAGGTAAAAATCCGAGCACCTGGCTTGATGTAAAAGAAGTATTTCCGCTATTAAGCCAAAAGAAATATTATAAAAATTTAAAATATGGCTATGCTAGGGGTATGGAGCCAGTCAGATATATTGATGGGATACGTTATTATCAGGATGTATTGGTCAATTCTCTGCAGAGCGCATAAGTCATTTGAGCGGGGAGTCGCTATTTTTGCGAAAGCTTGTTCGTGGGCTTCCTGCCCTAAC
>CAYWLM010000003.1:0-52083 GCA_964459125.1 uncultured Methylomonas sp.
TTGGATATGCCTAGCACTATATATTGTGCCTACCCCACGAAATCGGGAAGAGCCATAATATTGAATAGTGGTGCTGAATAACGCTTGCTCATGTTTTCCTGACTTCTGGCATTTACTGTGGGCTCAAAAATAAAAATCTCATAGCGTTTGCAAAGCATAGTTTTGACTCAATACCAAGTAGTGTGTTAAAAGTGAAAGAATTTTAGGCCTGTAATGGCCAGACAGAGAAATTGTTAAGCAATGAATAGCCCAGAAAAAATAAAAATAAAAGCAGCTGGCGTCGGTTACTTAATTAATCGTATTCAAACTTTTTTTGTTGGCATGTTAAGAATATGGACGATTCCTATTGTCTTAATGTTGAGTGTCGCATCGGGGTTTACTACATTTTATGGGATGTCGCATTTTATAATTCCCTGGATCGCTTTGGTGATTACCGTCGCTATTCAATCTATCGTAGTTATTTGTACTCTGGAACTTGCAAGCATACACTGGAGTGCAAATCGCACTCGCTATTTTTCAGTGCTCTTTTCATTAGCGATTGCATTAATAGCCTCGGTCTCTTTTTCGTATTTTAAGTTTTATGAGGTCTCTGAGACGGATAGCATTCATATCCAGCGTTTAAACCATATCAGAACAGATATAAAGTCATATCTAGATGCGGCTCTGTCTTTTAAAAGCAAGTTGCTGGCACAAAAGCAGGCAGATCTGGAGCAGGCATCTAAAGATGTATCACAGGCTTATTTTGGAACCCATCCTGAAATAGTTGCAGGATACCGGAATCAGGTTGGGAAAGGACCTTTCTGGCAACGCTATAATGAAGTTTATTTGGCAAAAAAACTGGCGTTGAGCGAGCTAGAAGTAAAATTTTCGACATTAGATGAAAGTGTACAGCAGTTACAATCTAATTTGGCTAATCTGGATGTTGCTGCCAATGTAGAAATAGCTTATTACGACGTGCTTAACAGTTTTCAAAGTGTACAGTTCAAGGTTAATCAGTTGTCGAGTGAGTTCGGTCAGTCCTTGCCTGAGCCTCCAATGTTGCTGACCTATAAGCAGTTTATAGAAGATGTGAAGCCGAGCATGGCAATGTGGAATGGCTTCTCATTATTTGCTTTTGGTTGTGCAGCGATGGTTGATTTTTTTACTGTGCTACTCTCGTATCGTTTGGAATTTACCGCGCCAGGTCCGTTGACTGCTGATGAAGAAGATCTGGTTTTTGAATGTTTACGGCAATTTACTCAGTTTCGAATTAACGAAAATGATGAACTGGAAATGATCATTGAGAAAACCAATATTGAAAAGGCGCGGCGTTACTCTGATTGGTCGCGGATGTTTGCTGTTGGTCTGCTGTTGAGTCGAGGCTTCCTGAGAAAAATTGATAAAAGTACGGTAGAGTTCGCACCTAATTTATATCCCTTAATCGCGGCAAAAATGGGTGATAAAATCACTAAATTACGCGCCGAAGCAAAGCTGGCCAGGCAAGTTGGTGAGCATGAATAATTCAGGTACTGACATAGAGCGCTGGTTAATCGAAGGCACGCTGGAAAATGATCTGGCACTGAGTTCGGATGTCTGGGAAGTTGACTTTGATGAAGCACGGCAACTGGTTTTTAGTGATTTTGGACCCTATCAGAAACTGTATTTACGTCCGCAAAAATTTATTAAGCGTTTTTATCATACGCTATACCCGTTACCTGTTGAAGACTGGCAGGTCTGTGATCAAATTCAGCTTTATGATGAATTTTGCACTATAGATACGCAACTGGATATTCGCTTTCAGGCAACATTAGAATATGCTCAGCGGCAAATAGAGATCCTGCCGGAAATTAATGAACATATAAAAAATACCTACCAAAAATCGGTTAGTGATCAAATAAGTAAATATTTGCTCAATTTAAAAAATGATGAATGGGTACGCTCGGGTCTAGGTGATATAGAAAAAGCTATTGCAATTGCGGTTAGCGAAGTGCTTATGCTGGAAAATATTGAGGCACAGGCATGTTGTTCTATTCAGGCAACATTTGTAGAATTTCCGGATGTGCAGTTGGGTAAAGAAGCCGTTTATCTGAGTGTATTGAAAAAGAGTTATGAAGTATCAGAAGAGCAGAGAAAAGAGCGTTATCGTCAGGAACTGCTAGAACAGCAACAACAGCGGGCACATCAGCAAAAACAGCTGGAGCAGATGTATCAGGATGCTGAATTACAACGCCAGAAACAGGCTCAGGACGCGGAGCATCAAAGGCAGTTATTGCTGGATCAAGAACTGCAACAGCAAGAACAATTTGTTATACAATCACGATTGCATACAGATAAAATTGAGCATGATAACTACCTAAATGATATTACCCTTGATGTTCAGCTTCAGGCAAAGCAGGAACAGGCAAAACGCACAAGAAATGCGCAGCAAAAATCACAAGCAGAAGAATTGAGTCATCAGGCTTTATTAAAAGATCAAAAATTACACGCTGATATTGAGGTGTTTGAACATCAGCAAGCAAGCTGGTTAATGGCAAAAGATAAGGCTCATGCGCTGGAGCTGGAAAAAGAACAGCAGCAAAAGCAAATGAAATTTGCCATGGAAACTGCCTATAAAAAGCAGGAAGAGCAATTGCACCTGGAAATTCAGCAAGAGATCTACAATAACACGAAAAATTCTGATATCTACCTGCGCAGAGAAATTGAGTTACTGGAATTAGATAAAAAACGTCTGGAATTACAATTGGCGATTAAAGAAAGCCGCAAAGAGAGTGGCCAAAATTTATAAATATCTGGCAACACGGGACGTATTGTTTGCAGCTTCAACACTAGTGGAGAAAATAAATGAAAACAAAAGTAGAAGTCTATCCAGCTACCGAACATGAGAACGGTGGCTTTTGGGTTTGTGTCTGTATCCATGTGGGTAGTTATTATAAGCATATGGAAAAAAGTCGGATTCATTGTCTGGATAAACAGGCTGTTGCTGATGCTACCTGGAATGCATTACATCATAAAGTTTGCCCTGAATGTGGGCATGTCTTTTCAACGCATGGCTGGGACGGTATCGATGCGCATTGGCGCGCCAATCATGAGCATGTTATTAGTTATGAAGATGCCTGGAAATTAATCAGCAAGGACAAGTATGTAGACGTCATGCTGGCTTCGGCCGAGTAAAGTGAGCTTGGCATTCAGTGGAACAGTTTTTGCTTACTAATTATGACTGATTGCTGTTCGCCCGTTGACAGGGCAGCAAGGAAATATAAATGCCCTGTTTGTGCCGGGGAAAATTTAGAGGTATCCATAACAACTATTCTGCAACATATAAATAAGCCATGGCAATGGGCCGTTAAAGACCAGGGGTATTATTTTTGTGATAATCCAGATTGTGCCGCCGTGTATTTTGCGCAGGATAATACGGTTATTAAGGTTTCTGAGTTACGCACTATTGTGGGTATCAAGGCGCAAACAAAAGATGCTTTTATCTGTTATTGTTTCGGTGTTAGCATCAATGAAGCTACGCAAAATCCGGAAGCCAAAGTATTTGTTATTGAGCAGACTAAACAGCGCAACTGTGCCTGTGCGATACGCAATCCTTCTGGCAGATGTTGTTTAAAAGATTTTCCAAAAACATGAAATACTAGCCTGGAGTTTTCTTGCTTAGTTCGTTAATTAATATATTTGCGTAAGTAGGCGTGCAAAATTATTTTAACAAAAAGATATAAAGAAATCAGCCATTAGCCAATGTGGGCACAGGGAGCACAGAGGTTCCATAATAAAAAATTCGTGTTTTCAGTGCTAAAAATATTAAGTATTTTATGTTTACTAAGTTATATTTTTCAGGTTATAGAAACCAAGCAAAGCTGTTTCATAGCGATTGAATTTACTCAGGAATATCGGTTAATTAAGCAGTATCCATCTAGACTTAAGGTAGATTTTATTAAATCTGTATTGCATCACATTCTTTACTTTTTTTAACGACATACTCGACACTATATTCATGCCAAGTTCAAAAATTATCTATACTGAAACAGACGAAGCACCTGCTTTAGCTACCTATTCTTTTTTGCCTATAGTCCAGTCTTATTTAAAAGCAGCGGGCGTTGCAGTTGAAACAAGAGACATATCGCTGGCCGCGCGTATTATTGCTAATTTCCCTGATAATCTAACGGCAGAACAAAAGCAAAGTGATGCTCTTGCAGAACTGGGTGAATGGGCGCAGACAGCGGATGCAAATATCATTAAATTACCTAATATCAGCGCATCGATTCCCCAGTTGCATGCTGCAATTAAGGAATTACAGCTGTCTGGTTTTGACATTCCTGACTACCCTGAAAATCCTGACAGTGATGCAGCAAAGAGTACTAAGGCACGTTATGCCAAAGTGCTAGGTAGCGCAGTTAACCCGGTGTTACGAGAAGGTAATTCCGATCGCCGCGTGGCTGATCCGGTAAAAGAATATGCACAGAAACACCCGCATTCCATGGGGGTATGGGCAGCTGATTCCAAATCACATGTCGCCTCGATGACTGATGGTGATTTTTATTCTAGCGAACAATCGGCAGTGATTAAAACTCCCGGTGAAGTAAAAATTGAGTTACTCGGTGATGATGGTCAACTTCACGTACTTAAACAAAAAACACCCGTACTGCAAGGCGAAGTGATTGATTCTGCCGTCATGAATCGTACTGCTTTACGCACTTTCTATGCACAGGCTATTAGCGATGCAAAAGCACAGGGAGTGCTACTGTCATTGCATTTAAAAGCGACCATGATGAAAGTGTCCGACCCCATTATGTTTGGGCATGCGGTTAGTGTTTATTATCAGGATGTATTTGCAAAATACGCGGAAATTTTTAAGCAATTGGGCGTAGATACGCGCAATGGGTTAGGTGATGTGTATGCAAAAATTGCCCGGCTGCCAAATGATCAGCGCACAGCAATTGCAGCCGATATTCAGGCGGTTTATCAGACTCAGCCACAACTGGCGATGGTCAATTCAGACAAAGGCATTACTAACTTACATGTTCCCAGTGATGTTATCGTCGATGCGTCAATGCCTGCCGCATTACGTTCTTCAGGGCAGATGTGGGGCGCGGATGGTCAGTTACATGATATCAAAGCGATGATCCCGGATCGCTGTTATGCCGGAATCTATCAGCAAGTATTTGAATTCTGTCAACAGCATGGTGCTTTTGATGTGACAACGATGGGTAATGTCAGCAATGTTGGTTTGATGGCGCAGAAAGCTGAAGAATACGGCTCACATGATAAGACCTTTGAAATACCTGAAAGTGGCGTCGTACGAGTTACTGATAATACTGGGGAAGTGTTGCTGGAACATAAAGTTGAGCAAGGTGATATCTGGCGCATGTGCCAGACTAAAGATTTAGCTATTCAAGACTGGGTTAAATTAGCCATTAATCGGGCGAGAGCAACCGGGCAGCCTGCTATATTTTGGCTGGATAGAAATCGGGCTCACGATACCAATTTAATTGCCATCGTGGAAGGTTACCTGAAATTACATGATACTAGCGGACTTGATATTCAGATCATGTCTCCGGTTGATGCCATGCGATACACATTGCAGCGTGTGAAGGTAGGCGCAAACACTATCTCCGTAACCGGTAATGTATTGCGGGATTATTTAACTGATTTATTCCCAATTTTAGAATTGGGCACCAGTGCAAAAATGTTATCCATAGTGCCACTACTGGCTGGTGGTGGACTATTTGAAACAGGCGCGGGTGGCTCAGCTCCAAAACATGTGCAGCAACTATTGGAACAAAACCATTTACGATGGGATTCACTCGGTGAATTTTTAGCACTTGCCGTTTCTCTGGAAGAGCTCGGAATAAAAGCCGGGAATAAAAAAGCTCAGGTATTAGCCACAGCCTTGAATACGGCAAATAGCCGTTTTTTAAACAATAATAAATCGCCGTCACGCAAAGTAGGAGAACTGGATACTCGTGGCAGTCATTTTTATCTTGCCATGTATTGGGCGCAGGCCCTGTCTGAGCAAGATAATGATCAAGAATTACAGGCAACGTTCACGCCTATCGCGCAACAGTTAACTAAAAATGAACAGAAAATCGTTGCACAACTAAATTTCCTGCAAGGTGGGCCAGTTGATCTCGGCGGTTACTACCGTCCAGATAGGGCATTGGCTACACAAACGATGCGCCCAAGCGCATGCTTTAATGCGATTATTGATAGCCTTTAAAGGGTGAAGATGGAATAAAACCCGAAAGGTTTGAGTATATAATGGCACTGCTTTTCTCTAATGATTGGCAGTGCAATTAAACTTAAAATAAGTAGATAGTAATCAAGTCCGACTTTTTCTCTCCTTGCGCTTTGAGTCCAACATAGTAAACTGCCCCAGCAGATTACTCTTGTTACATTCCATATGCCCTGATGTATCACTTTTGAGTGCATTATAGGCCTAGCAATCCGTATAAATGCGATTTTAATAACTGCTTTAGCAAATATTCTCTGGATCAATGTTTTTTCTGAATTCATGTTTTTATGTGCTCTTTTTCAGTAAAAAATCTATTTTTTGTTATACTTGTCGTCCTAGCTGTTTAAAGTTAAACAAGCTTCAATATCAACTGCGCAAGTTATTGTATTTTCACCTCTAAAAAATCCTGTATGGGCCATCAAAAATTTATTGATACGCTAATTGCTCAGCAATCACTGCGCGAAAATGATCTAAAAAAAGTCACAAAAATCAGAGAACAGATGCAAGAATCGGGATTGCCTTTGCTGCTGGTGAGGTTGGGCTTGTGTTCTGAGAAAGATGTGGCTAATGCCATGGCAACAGTAACGGGCTTACCTATTGTAAAGCCAGAAGAGTACCCCGATACCCCAGTTTTGCCTGAGCAAATTTCCTTGCGTTTCTTAAAAGAATTTCATCTAGTGGGTATTGCGGTAGATGAGAATAAAATTGTAATCGCGCTTATAGACCCCGAAAATAGCTTTGTAGTGCAGTCATTGCGGCTGATTTGTGATACCGAAATTGAGCTAAGAATTGGCGTCTTATCGGATATCGATAAAGCAATCGAGTCTCAGTATGATGAAGGTAAGTCTCAAATGGGGCAAATTACCGGTAATCTGGATGCTAGTGATGCATTAGATGATATTGAACATCTAAAAGATTTGGCCAGTGAAGCACCGGTCATTCGCATGGTGAACCTTATTTTTCAGCGTGCGCTTGAAAGCAAGGCATCGGATATTCATTTTGAACCCTTTGAAGGCGTTTTAATTATCCGTTTGCGCATTGATGGTGTATTACAGAAAATAGAAGGGCCACCGGCAAGTGCGACCGCAGCGATTATTTCCAGAATAAAACTGATGGCTAAGTTAAATATCGCAGAACGGCGTCTGCCTCAGGATGGACGTATTAAAATACAGATGCAGGGCAAGGAAATTGATCTGCGTGTCTCCACGACACCTACTATGTACGGTGAAAGTGTAGTGATACGGTTATTAGACAAAGAAAGTGTGGTATTTGATTTTGCCTCCCTGGGTTTTGAAGAATCAAATCTGCAACAATTTATTGAAGTGCTGAGTAAACCGCATGGTATTATCTTGATCACTGGTCCAACGGGAAGTGGTAAATCAACCACTTTATATACTGCTTTAAGTAAGCTGAATACCCCGGAAAGAAAGATTATTACCGTTGAAGATCCGGTTGAATATCAGTTAAATGGTGTTAACCAGATTCAGGCCAAACCGAAAATCGGCTTAACCTTTAGTAGTGCTTTGCGTTCCATTGTTCGGCAAGATCCTGATGTTATCATGATCGGGGAGATGCGTGATCTGGAAACTGCAAAAATTGCAGTGCAGTCAGCTTTGACGGGACATTTGGTATTATCTACCTTGCATACTAATGATGCTGCGGGTGCCTTGGCCAGATTATTGGATATGGGGCTGGATGATTATCTTTTGACATCCACGGTGAATGGTATCTTAGCTCAGCGCTTAGTCAGAAAATTATGCATGCATTGCCGCAAGCCTTATCAGCCATTAGCCGAGGTTGTTCGTGAGAAAGGCTTAAGCCGCTTCTTGAAAAATGGGGAATTGACACTATATCAGGCAACAGGGTGTAAAGAATGTGGGGATATTGGTTATAGTGGTCGTTTGGCAATTATTGAGTTTTTGGTTATGAATGATGCTATAAGAAAGATGGTTATGGAACATAAGGAGTCCGGATTGATTCAAGAAGAAGCGGTACGCGGTGGAATGCTGTCAATTTATCAGGATGGTCTGGCGAAAGCAGTGAAAGGCCTGACCACTTTAGATGAAGTATTACGTGTAGCCACGGAAGTATAAGGTGACTTTATTCACGTATAAAGCGGTTAATCCGGAAGGTAATGTACAGGAAGGCACAAAAGAGGCTGAAGATGAAGCTGCTGTAGTCAGGTTTTTGCAAGCTGAAAGCTTGATCCCGGTGAAGATATCTCAATCGGGTCTGAAAGCAGCTTATCTATTTTCTTTTAAGAAAGATAAGGAGGGTCTGAGCGAAAAGGAGATTGGCCTTTTTACTAAAGAGCTAGCGACCCTGTTACAGGCAGGTTTACCGATAGATCGGTCCTTAGTGGTGTTAATGGGGCTGATTGAAGAGGATTCTAAAATACACAGGCTGATCCAGAATGTACTACAGCAGGTAAAAGGGGGGGCAAATCTGGCTGATGCCTTGCAATCCGAATCCAGTGCATTTTCACGTTTTTATATCAATATGTTACGCGCAGGAGAGGCGGGTGGTAGTGTCGACACGGTGCTCGGACAGTTATCTGAATATATAGAAAAATCCAAAGAGTTAAAGGACACAGTTAGTACTGCCATGATCTACCCGATTATTCTTGTTGTTATGGCGCTAGGCTCGGTGTTTTTATTGCTTACTTTTGTGGTTCCGCAATTTACTGAAATGTTTGAAAGCGCGGGTAAAGAATTGCCTATATCTACACAAATCGTGGTCGGTACCGCGGAATGGCTACAAAGTTACTGGTGGCTGCTGTTTATATTTGGTACCGGAGCGTATTTTACCCTGCGTTATGAGCTCAGCATTGGGCCGAGAAAAGCGCGCTGGGACGGTGTTATTTTATCCATACCCTTGCTTGGTGAAATAATTCGTAATACGAGTACCACCAATTTTACCCGCACATTAGGAACGCTTCTTTCCAATGGTGTGCCAATATTAACAGCGCTAGGAATTGTTAAAGGAACTATAAGTAATCTTGTTTTAGTGCAGGCATTATCTGAAGCAGAAGAAAACCTGAAACAGGGGAAAGATATGTCCAGTGCCTTAATCGAATCGGGACAATTTCCTAAAATGGCAACCCAGATGATTAAAATGGGCGAAGAAACAGGTAAAATGGAAGAAATGTTAGAGCGAACTGCCAATACCTATGACAAACAGCTTAAGATAACCATTGAGCGCATGTTGGCCATGATGGAGCCGATTTTAATTGTGACTTTAGGTTTACTTATCGCGGGAATTATCATTTCCATATTGTCGGCAATTTTAAGTGTCAATGACCTGGCTTTTTAATAGAGAAATAAACAATAAAGATGGGAACACAAATGAAAAAAACAAATAACGCGATGCAGGGTTTTACTTTAATAGAATTATTAGTGGTTTTAGCCATTATTGGACTATTAGCAGGCTTGGTAGGGCCACAAGTTATGAAGCATTTAGGCGGTGCAAAATCTAAAACAGCCAGAGTGCAAATTGAAGATCTGGCAGGTTCACTGGATATGTATAAGATGGATGTAGGGCGTTATCCCACTACTAGTGAAGGCTTGCAGGCATTAGTTGAAAAACCGTCGAGTGCTAGATCATGGAATGGTCCGTATTTACGTAAAAATACTGTCCCTCAGGATCCGTGGATTTATGATTATCACTATGTTTCTCCGGGTGAGCATGGCAATTTTGATTTATACTCATTAGGTGCTGATAATACAGCTGGCGGTGAAGGCGAAGATCAGGATATTAATAGTTGGGAATAAATAATAAAACTTATAGGAGTAGAGCTTTTACGCTAATAGAGTTGCTATTGGTGATCGTAGTTATTGCCATGGCTGTAGCTGTTGTTGCGCCGAATATAGGTTCTGGAAATCAAACTGCTAGTTTAAATGCAACAGCACGAGAAATAGCTTCTGCATTACGTTTTGCAAGAGGACACGCACTGACGCATCGTAAAGAAGCTGTATTTTTAGTTAATTTAGAGGAAAACTCTTACCAGCTTACCGATAAAAAAAAAGTATTTAAAATGACTAAGGATATTGCAGTGATTTTAGATGTTGCCCAGTCACAGATCATTGATGAAGGTCATGGGGGAATACGCTTTTTTCCTGATGGTTCCTCTACGGGTGGTCGTATCACACTGGAACTAGGTGAGAATAAGCGTCAGATAGATGTCAACTGGTTAACCGGGCAAGTTGAAATTGATGACTGGTAAGCCTCGCGCGCAGCAAGGCTTCTCTTTGCTGGAGATATTAATTGCCTTTTCTATTCTGGCTTTTTCTTTAACAGTCTTATTGAATATTTTTTCAGGAGGTTTAAGGCGTACCATCGTTGCTGAAGAGTATCAACAAGCGGTGATCATAGCACAGTCTAAACTGGCTGCTGCGGGTGTAGAAGAGGCGCTGGATAATGGTATGCAGAGTGGGGATATAGAGCAAAGATATTTTTGGTCTGTTCAGATGCAAGCCTTAAATCTGGGTAAACTGGACCTGAGTTCAGAAGATCAAGATGTAGTGCCCTATCAAGTGACAGTAAGGGTTGAATGGTCAGCAGGCACGAATAACAGGCAGTTTGAGCTAACTACGATTAAACTGTCTAAACAACAATCATAATGGAAAAAAAAGCAAAACAGCTGGGATTTACCTTATTAGAGGTCTTGATCGGCATGAGCATCATGAGCATCATGATGCTGCTGCTATTTGCCAGTTTAAGAATTTGTGTGCAAAACTGGGATGCCGGGGAGAAAAAAATTGCCCAGGTAAGTCAGGCTGCAATTATCCAGAATTTTTTACAGAGTAAGTTACACTCTGCAGTGCCTTTAGATGGTGATTTTTTAGAAGAGCCACAATTTTCCTTCCAGGGCAGTCAGGATCAGATGCAATTTGTTGCTGCGATGCCTGCGAGCGCGGGGCGCTTAGGTTTACAGTTGTTTAAAATGAGCCTGCAGCCTGCAGATAGAGGCGAGCAAGGAAGTGTGTTGCAAGTTGAAATGCACCCCTTTTTTCCTCAAGGGGAGAGTGATGCACAATGGACTGTAAAGCCTGTTGTTATTTTAAAGAAAATTCATAGTCTGAAGTTTGCCTATTTTGGCTCTGATAGTGATTTTCGAAATAGTGATTCAAGCTGGCAAAATAACTGGTTAGAGAAAGACAGCTTACCTAGATTAGTTAGTGTAGATATTGAGCTGGTCGATGGTGAGCTCTGGCCGCAACTTGTGGTTGCCTTGAAAGTTGATAAAGCTTTTGCTGAGAATTAGCCTGGCTCGTCTTTTGGTATAGTGAACGGGAAATTTGTGGACGTTAATGAGAGCGAATAAAGGGCTTGCGCTGATTGTCGTATTATGGGTGACGACTTTATTAACCATTATGGCCAGTAGTTTTGCCCTGACGATACAGAGAGAAACTGCTATTACTGGCGGCTTAAAGGAAAAAGCACAAGCCTTCGCGCTGGCTGAGGGGGGGATTAATTATGCAATTCTGATGCTGTTAAGCAAGGACACTGAAAAGCGCTGGCAGGCAAATAATAGTTTGTATGAAATTGAATTCGCAGGTAAAAGAATTCGTATACTGATCGCTGATGAGTCTGGCAAGATAAATATTAATCTTGCCAGCAAAGAACAACTGCAACAATTATTTAGCTCATTAGACGTTGACGAAACATTGGCTGATAGCCTAAGTGATGCCGTGCTTGATTGGCGCGATAAAGATGAATTACTCGCAATTAATGGAGCAGAAAAACAACAGTATGAAGAGGCAGGTTTAAAATATTCACCACGTAATGATCTGTTTAAAAGTATCGAAGAAGTGCAAATGGTAATGGGCATGACCCCTGAAATATATCAGCAGCTAGAGGGAAAGATAAGTGTTTATACCAACAATAAGGAACTTAACCCGGTAACGGCAACACGCGAGGTGCTGTTAACTTTGCCTGATGTTAATGCAGAGATGGTTGATGAGTATTTACTGCAACGTGCAGAGAGTCAACGTAACGGCGATACCGTCGCTAAACCGGATTGGTATAATGGCGGCGGTAATAGTAATGTGTATATGATTATTGCGGAGGCAATGATGGATCAAAATGTCACCGAAAAGATAATGGCAATTATGAAACAAGGCTATGCTGAAAATGGTTTACCTTTTGAAATATTGAAATGGACCGAGGACTATCCGATGCCTTCCTTATTTTCGCCTGGAAGTGATGAGTGGGTCATAAATTAATATGTTAAATCTTGATAGTAAAATTGATGTATCACTGTTTTTTAAATGGTGGTGGCAACAATTAAGTTTTTTTGTGCCGCGCAAATTTCTTGATGCACTGGAGCGCGAGAAAAGCCTGTTAGTGGTTGAAATTGATTCAGCGAAAGCGAAAATTAGCTTTGTTAATAATCAGCAAGAAACTGCTTTAGGTGAGTTTGAATTTAATGAACTGGCTAAAGAGGAGCTACAAAGCCTGATTGCCAATAATAAACAATATAGCGATGCGAAAATTGTGTTACGTGTACCTGAAGCTTTATCTGTCACTCAGGATGTTTTTTTACCTGCCGCTGCAGAAGGCAATCTGTACCAGGTTATGAGTTATGAACTGGATCGCTATACCCCTTTTAAAGCAGATCAGGTTTACTTTGATTTTATTAAACTAGGTCCGGCAAATAATAAGGCATTAATTCACTTGTTATTGGTGCTAGTTAAAAAAGACAGCCTGGAAAGCATGTATCAGCATTGCCTGGGACTGGGGTTGCAGCCATTTTATGCTGATTCTGCTGCACGAGTATTAAGCGCTGAAGAAACTCTTAGTCAATATAATTTATTGCCCAAGAATCTATGCCAGAAAGCGAATAAAAAGCCCTTGTTTATCATGCTTGGATCTGCATTACTGGCTCTAGTATTATTAATTATCTTAATGATTCTACCTATAAGCAGTGCGACAGATTTATTAAATGAATTAAAACAACGCGCACGAAAAGTAGAAAAAGTAGCACTAGAGATAGAAGATTCAAAAAGAAGTATAGACTACTTATTTCAGGCAACACAGTCACTGATAGATAAAAAAAAGGCGGCTGCATCTGTTATTCAGCTTATGAATAAAGTCACCGAAGTTTTTGGTGATGATACCTGGGTATCAAATTGGCGATATTATGATAGTACCCTCGAGTTAACCGGACAATCGGGCAGTGCCTCGAATTTAATCGCTTCTTTGGAAAAAACAAAATTATTTAGAAATACCAGATTTATATCCCCGGTAACCAAAGATCGTAGATCGGGTTTAGAGCGCTTTAAAATATCCACAGAAGTCATAATCGTACAACATGCAGACGCTGAATAACACACAACAACGATGGCTCGCACTCGGCTTATTATTTGGTATTATTATCAGTATAGCTGCGCTTGTTATTGTGCCTTGGCTGAACAGTTTAAATGAGATAAACGCAGATATAGATGAGCAGGCATTTCGCATTAAGCGCTACGAGAGAGTCATTGCAAGTCGTGAAGAAGTTTTAATTGATGTAGAGCAGGGGCGCAAAGAAATTAATGCTCTGGGCTATTTTAATACTCAGGAATCTTCTTCATTGGCAACCGCAGAATTACAAAATAGTATTAAAGCCATGGCTGTAAATGCTGGAGGTGAGCTAAGTAGCTCGCAGGTATTACCTAATAAAGAACAGAATGATTTAGTACGCATTACTGTAAAAGTAAAGCTGACAGGGGATATGGAAATGCTAAGGTCGCTTTTATATGATATCGAAGTTAAAAAACCCTTACTGATTATTGATAATGTCACAGTAATGCCCGCACCCAAGAGGCGCAATAGAAAAACGCGTAAAACAGAAGAGACAGGTAATATAGTGGTAACCCTGGAAGTGTCCAGTTACATGAGGAAACAAATGTAATGAAACTGCTTAAATGGGAGTACATGCTGAGCTTGTTGTTTATAGCCTGTAGTATGTTGATACTTATCTTGATGTTATTGCAGGCAGGTTATAGTAAAAGTTATCAGGCGAAAATTCTGCAGGAAATAGACAATGTGCAAAGTTCAGGCTTTACCTTGCAAGAAGTTCCCGGCACTCAATTTAAAGAACATCCGCTAACAGATTATCATCAGATACTGGAAAGGCCTTTGTTTTTTGCTGGACGCATACCGATTGTGCCGCAAGACCCTGAAGAAGCGGAAGAAATAAATGCAGAGGATGAGGTAAAACCTGCTGAGGACTTTGATATGATCCTGATTGGCATTATTGATACGCCTGCTGGTACCTATGCTTTATTTCACAACCCACGGGCTAAACCCGATGAACCAAAGTTTCAACGCTTGAAACAAAACCAGGAAATCAATGGCTGGCAAATTAAAGAAATAAAACATGATCGTGTCATTATTTCCGCTGATAATAATACAGATGAAATATTATTGGTAAAACCGCGGGAACAGACAGCAGTAAGACCCAAAAAAGCACTTAAAACCAACCCTTTTAAACAGACAATTAAGAAGGCACAATGAATTCTTGTAGAAAACGCATTAGCTTTCTCGGCTTGCTAGTGATTATTAGTCTTTCCTTAACAGCTTGTGAGTCACTCAGCAAATTCCATCTGGGTCCTAAATTAGGCATCAAAATCCCGATTAAAGAAGAGGGTGTGGAGCTGGAAGATCCTGATAAAAACAAAAATCAAGATGCAGAAACTTCAACTCAAACTGATCAGGAAGAACCAAGCGATGCGGTGATATTTTCACAATTAGATAATAATGAAGATATCAAAACCGAGATTAAGTCTATGCAGAATGAAGAGTATATCGGTTCTGGTAAGTTTATAGTTAAATCATTAAATCCAGCTATCACTCAATCAAAGGCAGATGGAAAATATTCAATCAATTTTGATGCTGCAGACATAGGTGAAGTTAGCAAGATTATCCTTAGCGATATGTTGGACGAAAATTACATTTTGAACCCCGCAGTAAAAGGCAGTATCACTTTACAAACGACCAAACCCCTGCACAAGGATGACCTGTTGCCGACACTGGAAATGCTGTTACGGGCCAATGGCGCAGTACTAATTAAGCGTGATGGAGTGTACCGGATAGAGCCAGATGCAGCAGGGGTGCATTCTGCAGACGCTTCTCTTATAACCAGTATGCAACTTGCAACAGGCTATCAATTGAAAATTATACCGCTGCAATATGTAGGTGCAAGCGACATGGCAGAAGTATTAAAACCCGTTGTGCCTGCTAATGCCATTATTAGAATGGATCTTGCACGAAATTTGTTATTTGTGGCAGGAACTAAGGACGAATTAGAAAAAATAATTGATCTGGTTAATACTTTTGATGTTAATTATATAGCTGGAATGTCGTTTGGTTTATACCCTTTAGAAAATACCGAAGTAAGTAGTACTGTTGCGGATATTGAGGCTGTATTTAATAAAGGGGAGCAAAACCCACTCTCGGGAATGCTGCGTTTTATTAGCATAAAGCATTTAAATGCTATTTTAGTGGTGACCCAGCAAAGAGCTTATTTAAAAGAAGCGCAGAAGTGGATAGCGAGGCTGGATCAGCAAAATGGTGTGATTGGCGAGGGAGGCGTGATTGTTTATAAAGTGCAGCATGTCGATGCGACTGAGTTAGCTGGGACATTAAGCGCGGTAATTAGTGGTATTGCACCCACTAAAAGTAAAGCCGTATCGATCGCCCCCGGACAAAGTTTAGCGACGATTAATAATCGAGTTAATCAGCCTGCAAAAACAGCAAAAGTAACGACTAGCAATGCACAGGGAAACGCGTCTTTGGAAGGTGTCAGTATTATTGCTGATGAGCCTAATAATGCCTTGGTTATTATGGCTGAACCACAGCAATATCGAACATTGAGTAAAATCATTAAACATCTGGATGTCATGCCTTTACAGGTATTAATTGATGCGAGTATTGTAGCTGTCAAATTAGATGACAGTTTATCATATGGTGTAGAATGGTTATTTAGAAATAGTGGGCCTGATGGCTTACAAGGAGTGGGGGTATCTGGAAACGCCAATTCATTAACTAGCTTGGCCCTTAATGCAGCAGCCGGCGGATTTACTTATGGGTTGGTATCGACTGGTAATGACGTGCGTTTATTATTCACTGCATTGGCTAAAGATAATAAAATTAATGTACTTTCATCGCCTTCGTTAATGGTTTTAAATAATGAAGAAGCCACGATTAAAGTCGGGGATTCGGTGCCTATTAGAACAACTGAATCAACTAATACCAGTGGCTCACTAAACCCAATTCAGACCAGCAGTATTACAATGCTGGATACCGGGGTTATTTTAAAAGTAAAACCCAGAGTGAATGCCAGTGGCCAGGTGGTGTTAGAGATAGACCAGAGCGTTGATTCGGCTTCAACAACACAGTCTTCTAACATTGATTCTCCAACAATATTAAAACGACAGATTACAACTAAGGTTGCGGTTGTGAGTGGTGAAAGTATCGTTCTAGGTGGCTTGATTAATGAACAACATACTTATAACAATACCGGAATTCCTTTTTTAAAAGATATCCCATATGTAGGCTGGTTATTTGGTTCGGTGTCTAAAAATATAACAAAAGATGAATTGATTGTTGTTATTACCCCTCGCGTCGTAGAGAATAAATTTGACGCACGTAAAGTCACGGATGAGTTTAAACGCAAACTTACAGGTATTTATTTTGACGAAGATGTGTGGACACCGGGTTCAGATCAAATGATTAGAGGCTATGATGGACTGGAAATCCAGACTGAAGAGCAGCGAGAGGAGCCGTTGGTGATTGAGGAGTAATGGTTGCTATTCTCCATATATAAATAGGTGTTCTGTCTTAAGCGAGAAATGAAAAATGTTTATTATGATGCGTCATAAAATTAAAAGTGTCATTCTGAGAAAAAACACTTTGAAGCAACAGGCATACTCTAAGCTGGTGACGGCACAGCCACAATGGAGCTTGTTTGAACGCATGGAATATGCGGACAAACTTTATAATCAACCACAGCCAATTGATTTTGTAAAACAGCAAATCATTCACCAGCAGCGCAGCAAGAATTTAATTGAACTAAAAGCTGCAGACTTTACTGAAAGCAATTTGTTTAATGCAATTCAATCTCTGCAAGAACAGGGGGGGGGGGGAATTCGTTTGCCTGCAGGTACGCTGGAATTACACAATAGCTTGAATCTTACACAGGGTATTTGCTTAACAGGAGTAACAGGACGAACCGAACTGGTTTTTAAACAATCTGATTATGGCATTAAAATTCAGGGCTCGACGGATAAGCTTATAGAACAAGTAAGCATTAGCAATATCAGGATTTTTCATCAAGGAGAACATAAGTTTTGTGCTGCTCTGTTTGCCAGTCATACCCAGGCGTTGCATTTAGAAAATATCGATATTATTTCACCTAGAGGTGTTGGTATTTTATTAGCAGACAAAGTATATCAAAGTAGACTTTTTAATTGCCGCGTGCAATATGCGGGCTTAGTTGGCTTTATGTTTATTCGTGATGTCAATGAAACTCTGATGAAGCATTGTATTGCAGAATATTGTCAGCAAAGCGGGATATTTTTAACAGATTTAAAATTACCCGCACACATTGATGCTATGGATTTTGCTGCTCAGTTACACCATACTGATCATGTTATAGGTAACTTTGCACCTTTTGCAATAGATGATCCGTCACCATATCGTACAGATATGATTGACTGTGTTTTCTCGCATAATCGTAAAATGGGCATTACTACGGATGGTGTCGCTTATTTAAGTGTCAAAAATACCGTGATTGCACATAATGACTGTGAAGGAATTACTATTGATAATGGCGCATGGGGTTGTATCATACAGAATTGTCATATCTATAATAATGGTTGGCGAGGATTACAGCATGAAGTTGAGCTAGGCATCGATTTTGTCAGTGAAATGGGCTTAATGGATGATGGCAGCTCAAAAGCAAAATTGCCGGGAATAAGTCTGGATAACGCGGCCTATACTCGGGTTGAAAATAATCATATTGAATGTAATTGGGGAGACGGGGTTAAGTTTGTGCGTGCGGCTTATGCAAGCACGATAGCCAATAACTTGATAGAGAATAATAATCGTGGCGTGAATGATCGATTTCATTACTTTGGGATATTAATCGGCGTTGCTGAACGACAACATTCTGAACAGTATGACTTTGCCAGTTGTAATAACCGGGTCACTGCTAATACAATTTTAGGTTCACATTTTGCAGGTATTCATTTAACGGTTAAGGTAACAGGAAATGTGATTGAAAAAAACCAGATAAAGGGTGCGACATTTGAAGCTATTGAGGTTCATGCCAGAGAAGGTAATCTAGTCAATACCGAAATTTAGGCATATGCAAAGCAAGCACTGGGGACATAAAGCTCTACGTAAATTATTTAATGCTATTCCTGGCACTTTTTTAACAGCAACAGCTGCATGGCAGTGGTTACGCTACTATCCTGCTGTTACACCTGCTGCGCAGTGTTTTACGCTATGGAATCAAACTGATGGTTGCCCCGATTATCAGTAGTGGGTTAATCAGCATAGTTTACAGACTTTAAATGATTGGCGCTTATTAAAACAGAAAGCTTATCGATGGCAATTTCCGCCCAAAATCAGCATTGTTACACCTGTTTACAATACTCAGCCTGATGTGCTTTATGAATGTATTATTTCAGTCCGAGCGCAGGCTTATCCATACTGGCAGCTAATTTTAATAGATGATGGCTCATCAAATACAGAAACACATAAGCTACTAACGTCTGCAGTTTGTAAAGACCCTAGAATTAAAGTTTGTTTTTGTGCCGAGTCTCGGGGTATTTCCAAAGCAACGAATTTAGGTATAGAAAAATCTACAGGGGAGTATGTAGTATTTTTAGATCACGATGATCGTTTATCGCTTGATGCCTTGTTTTTAATTGCTGGAGAAATTCAGCAGCACCCTGATGTTGATATAGTTTATTCTGATCGGGATATGATATCCCCAGAGGGTAAACGTTACATGCATTTGTTCAAGCCTGACTGGTCGCCAGAAACCCTGCTCTCAGGCAATTATATTTTTCATTTAATGTGCTACCGGCGTAGTTTATTAAACCAGTTAGAAGGATATCGCTCTGAACTGGATGGCTCGCAAGATTATGACTTGATTTTACGTGCTATTGAAACTCAGCCACAAGTACGCCATATCCAGAAGGTGCTTTATCATTGGCGGCAATATCCGGGGTCTGTTTCATTAGATAGCAATGCTAAAGATTACGCTTTTAAAGCGGGTGTTTATGCTTTAAATAAGGCATTACAACGGCGTGGTATTGCTGGCGAAGCATCAGAAATAAAGAACTTGTGGCGTGGCAATTACCAGCTGGATTTAGTATGCCCGGATATCAATGAAATTGAAGTCATTACTATTGGTTCGGCTATCGCTAAGGATGTCTATACCGTATTTATTAAGCAATCACTACAACAAGCAGATACTGAGAAGCCATTTATTGCGCTACTCAGCGATACACTCACTCCAGTTGCAGGGAATGCGCTATGTCACTTAGCCGCATGGACAAAAATGAGTGGTGTTGGGCTGGCAAGTGGCAGTATTATCACAGATAATAATTTAATTGAATATGCAGGTGCTACCTATCACAAACAGGGAGACGTTCTAATTGCTTATCAAGGGTGCTCTGTCGATGAACCCGGTTATATGGCTGTGACTAGGCTTGCCAGAAACGTTAGTGCCCCACACCCTTATTGTGTGGTGATTAGACGCGATCTATGGCTGCAATTAAACGGGCTGAATAGTGATTACCATGGCTATTATGCCTTATTGGATTTTGCTTTAAGAGCCCTAGCAATAAACTGGCGCTGTGTTATTGTTCCTCAGGCGCAGTTTTTAAAGCTAAGAGATGATTTATTAGCTCACTTTCCTGAGCAGGACAAACAGTTATTTTTTCTGCAATGGCAGGATTGGCTAGAACGTGGCGATCCCTATTATAATAAAAACCTGAATAAAGAAAGCCAGGACAAACTATATTATTTAGCTTAGCGACAACAATTAAGTGCGTGTTTTAAAGGTTCGAAGAATCAGCCGTCAAGCCGCCCAAGCATCAAGTTTATCATTACAATATGAATAAACGCAGTGCTTGAATCCCACCGTTAGGAGTGGTAGTTATAATAATTTTTGTTAATTGTTCAGATTCCTGTCACTACTTTTCTTCTTCTTGGAAGGGCGTTAAAGCCAGTAGGCATCTGAACAGTTATTTTTTTGTAAAGCTTTTTTGCTTGTATTTTTAATACCCGGATGGAGAGAAATGAATGCTGTATTTTGATAATGTGTACCAAACCGTAGTAATTAAAGAGGTGGATCAATTACCTTGTTCACACCCTGCTTCGGTTAATATTTATGTAGCAAATTTATAATACTCGTTCACAAAAATGGTACGCCCTCTGTTAGTGGTTGAAATCGGGTGCTTTATTGGATTTTCTACTTTACATTTTGCACAGGCATTAAGAGAACAAGGGTTTGGTAAAATTATTTCAATTGATGCTTTTGATTGGGATGTTGATGCTGGAAAAGGAAATCAGAACAGACGGGAAGTTGCCGAATTATATCGAAAAAAATCAGCACTGGAAGATGTTATTACCTATATTAAAGGGTATTCCGGCGAGGTGCATGCGGATATAGCCAATGATATCGAAAAGCAGATTGATCTGCTATATATTGATGGCGATCATTCGGTTAAAGGTGCATTTGAAGATTTTAATACCTACTATGATGATGTCAGAGTGGGAGGCTATCTGATTTTACACGATATTTTTCCATCTATGTGTGGTGTGAATGGCCCAAGAGTATTGATCGATACGCTGAAAAAGGCTGGACAAGTTCCTAAAAATATGGACCTGATTGAAATGCAGACCCGAGATGGTTTGGGGATAAGTATACTAAGGAAACTAAATTCCACATCTATCAGGGTAACTCCTGCAATCAACGACATTTCTGAATTGCTTATCAAGAAAGTCTGGCGGAAATTAACAGGAAATGCTTCCCCTTCATTAATGACAAGTAATCAGCAAGTTAAAATGATTATCCATATTGTTGATAGCGAAACGGGTGAGCCGATAGAAGGAGCTGAATTTATTTGTCCGCAACGCTGGAATGAGCAAAGAGTGTCTGGAAGTAATGGGCAAATCATATTAGACCATTATTTACCTAACCGCTATCAAATAAATATTTCAGCGCCTGGTTATATTACAAAAAGTGATATTTTGCTGGATGTTAAAGCTGAAGTCTCTGAGCAGAACTTCAATATTAAACTTGATAAGTAAATAGATGAAGAAACACAAACGCTAGAAAGATCTGCTATTTCTACAAGTAAAGCTCGAGAGTGGATGTGCTTCGATTCTTGGCACATCCTTGCTTGTTTATTTACCTGCTTGATACCATTTTTTAACGAAACAAGGGAGTAGTTCAATAATCCTAGATATTTGTGGTGCAGGCCGTAGACAAAAGTATTCATCATTAATAAATAAATTTTCCTTGGCAATCCCAGGATAAAAGAAAGATAGGTTTATAATCAGATTGTAAAGCTATATCAAATTGATTGCGCAAACGAAAATATTTAAGATATCGCAACAATGCCGATTTTGGTAATGTGATCGCAATTCGGGACCTGACACTAAGATTCTCTATGACCCTAAGATTCTAAGATTTTCTTTTAAAATAATTCATTTTTAGGTTACTCCTAGAAGAAATTTAAAAACACTATCTAACTAAATACATTCCCTGTAAATATCATCGAATCTCCTCACTCGGCGTGTTAAATGTAGACACAATATCCAAAATGTGAAGTTTTTCAATTGAAATTGTTCAAGTGCAAATGCATGAATCAACATATGTTTTTAAAAAATATACACATTGTTTGTTTCAATTAATTGATTACAATCATTTATTTGATGTGTTGAAGAGGTGTGCCTGAGGGTAATAATGAAAGCGTTATTGGCACTTTATGCGAAGCAAGACCGGCAGCAGATGATGTTTTAAAAAAATTTTTACGCAAAACTTTGATTAATTTAACTTTATATTATATTATCTCGAGAAAAAGTATTCACAGTGGTCGAATGTTGTTGATATAAAATATTCACCTACTAATAGAACAATAAGCTACAGTTTCCCCCAAATGTCTCATTGATGTAAAAATAGACATTCATACTTAAATTCTTGGTGCCGATTTATGAAAAATAACAGCGTTATTCCCGTTCCTGTTGTAAAAGAGCAGATCTGCATCATTTTATTTGCTTTACTTGCACTTTTCTTCAGCGGCGCAAGCCTGGGCGGTGTCATAGACGATGCTAATGACCGGCATCAATTGCGAAATTTTGACCTCAGGATTAGGCACAATGCAGGTTTTGACAAAAAGCCCGGGGCTGAGCAGGTTAACGTCCAAAAACGACTTCAACGTAAATACCCTGAACTAAACGTCAGATTTGACAAATGGACCGGCGTGGCCCGAACAGTTATCAACCCATCCGGGTATTTAACTGAAGCCGGCGCGACCCCCGTTGACTCAGTCCAGTCTTTTCTCAGCGAAAACCACCCCCTGTTTGGTTTGACATTAGACGATTTTAGCGGATATCAGGTGCGTAACCAGGTATTTTCAAAATCCACGGGCGCGACCCATATTTATCTGCAGCAAAATTTTAAAGGAATCCCTGTTTTCAACGGCCAATTCAATGTCAGCGTTGACCGCAAGGGACGCATCATGATTGTAAACAATGATTTTGTTTCCAACCTCAGAGGTGCGGTCAACACCACCCGGCCGAGGATTAATGTGCGCCAGGCCATAAGGCTGGCAGCCTTTAATCTTGGTGTCGATGCGCCCGGCGCGATCGAAGTGCAGCGCGACAAAAATAGCCAGAATCAACTGGTTCGCGCCAACTATCCGACTCTATCGCAACAGGAAATTACAGCCCAGTTGAAATTGTTGCCTGTTCGTAATCAGCAAACCCGTTTGGTTTGGAATATCGTCACATACGGTCCCGAAGATACCGATTTGTATGAGTTTAATATCGATGCCTTGACCGGTGAGGTCTGGACCCGTTTCGATCTGACCAGCAACGCTCGATTCCAGGTGTATGAACAACCTGCCGAAAGTCCCAATCATGTTGTCAGCCCGCTGTCATTACCGCCTGGGGATGGACGTAGTTTCGTTATCGACCCCGAAAACAGCACGGCATCACCGTCGGGATGGTTTGACAACGGCACAGGAATCATGAAGGGAAACAATGTCCATGCCTGTATCAATGCAGATACCAATAATACTTGTGATAATTCTGAACCGACCTGTAATGTAAGCGATCCATTATCTTTTTTATGCGATTTCACCATTAATCTATCGGCTGCCCCATCAAACTCCCGACCGGCCGCAGTTACAAATCTATTCTACTGGAACAATCTGATCCACGACATTCATTATATGTATGGTTTTGATGAAGCGGCGGGTAATTTCCAGGAAAACAATTTTAGTAAAGGCGGCTCCGGCAGTGATTCAGTCGATGCGCATTCCCAGGACGGCTCAGGAAGCTGCAACGCAAGATTCACCACGCCATCCGACGGTTCTAATCCGAGAATGGAGATGTTTACCTGCAACGACACCAGTCCTGATCGCGACGGCAGCCTGGATAGCGGTATTATCGTGCACGAGTATGGACACGGTATTACCAATCGCCTGGTCGGTGGGCCGTCGAACGTCAGCTGTCTGCAGAATAATCAGCAACCCGGCGAAGGCTGGAGTGATTTTTTTGCATTAGCCTATACCGCTAAAGAGGGGGACCAGGGCACAGATAGTCGCGGCATTGGAACTTATCTTTTCGGCCAGGCTCCGGACGGCATTGGAATTCGAACTCAATATTATTCTACCGATCAAAACGTTAATAATTTCACCTATAAATCCATCGACGGAATGGCGGTTCCCCATGGTGTGGGTTCGGTTTGGGCGCAGGGGTTATGGGAAGTCTATTGGGCACTGGTCGACAAGCACGGTTTCGATCAGGATCTACGCAACCCCGAACCGGGTTGGGCTGGAAACCAGCGCGCGCTTTTTTACGTCACCGAAGGGCTTAAGCATACCAACTGCTCCCCATCGTTTTTAGATACTCGCGACGGCATCATTGCTGCCGTTGTCGACGCACAAAGCAAATTTGGCACGGAAGATTTTTGTACTGTATGGCAAGCCTTTGCCGATTTCGGGCTCGGCGTAGATGCTGCAACTCCGGGCAATACCGCGACCACAGCAACCAATGGTTTTTCGGTTCCCGTCGAATGCCAATGCTCGCCCAGAGCAGCCGCAATTGGCGGTCCGGATCAGAATATCTGCCTTAATCAATCAATTACCATCGGAACACCTGCACAACCCGATAACAGTTATAGCTGGTCGCCGGGCGGACAGAGCTCTGCAGAAATCACGATTATTCCTGCAGCGACACAGACTTACACATTGACTGCAACAACCTCTTGCGGCAGTGCCACGGACCAGGTAACCGTCTTTGTCGATGACGGTTCTACTTCGCCGGGGCTCAATCAGGACTTTGAAGACGATGTTAGTGTCAGCGAATGGACCGCTACGGGTTTATGGCATCATGCCAATAATTCGGCTTGCGCTAGTCCCGGGTACTCATCGGCAACTAAGGCCTTTGCCTATACTCAGGATGCTTCCTGCAATTACAGTAGCGGAAGCGCCAACACGGGCACTTTGACCTCACCGGTGATTTCCGGCATCAGTGCGACTTCGACGCTGACCTTTGATTATTTTAGACAGGTTGAATCGTATTCCGGCGGATCTTACGACAAAACCGAAGTTGAAATTATCACTGAGGCGGGCTCCACTATGGTATGGTCGAGAGACTCCACTGACGCATCTTCTGGTGCCTGGACAACCAGCGAGTCTATCGATCTTTCGAGCTATGCCGGTCAGACGATTCAGGTTCGCTTTCTGTTTAATTCAGTCGACAACGTGGGCAACGGTTATAAAGGCTGGTTTATTGACGACGTTGTAGTCACCGGTGAGTCCGCTTGTGACGGCATCGGAGCGCCGGAACCCAGCGTAGTTATTAACACGCCTGCAAACGATACAACGTTTATCGAAGGCGATACAATCACCTTCAGCGGTACTGCGACGGACTTTGACGACGGGGATTTGTCGACACAGATCGAGTGGAGCTATACCACCGGCAGTTCCTCTGCCGTTGCTATCGGCACCGGCGCCTCGGTTTCATCCATACTGCCTTTGGGCACGCACACAGTCACCGCGACCGTGACGGATAGCGATTTAAATACCTCTTTCACTTCGATTACCGTGACGGTTAACCCCAATACCCCGCCAACCGTAACGATTACTGCACCATCAGGCGGCCAGACCTATACCGAAGGCGATACAATTACTTTAGAAGCGACGGCAAGCGACACCGAAGACGGGACAGTGCCGCCGGGAAATATCATCTGGACTTCTGATCTCGAAGGAGTCGATTCTATCGGAAGCGGTAGCCCGTTGGCATTAACAACGTTATCCGTAGGTACGCACACGATCACCGCGACCGTGACCGACTTGCATGGCGCATCCAATTTCGCGACAATTAATCTGACGGTTAGCCCCAATACCCCACCAACCGTAACGATTACTGCACCATCAGGCGGCCAGGCCTATACCGAAGGCGATACAATTACTTTAGAAGCGACGGCAAGTGACACCGAAGACGGGACAGTGCCGCCAGGAAATATCATTTGGACTTCCGATCTCGAAGGAGTCGATTCTATCGGAAGCGGTAGCCCGTTGGCATTAACAACGTTATCCGTAGGTACGCACACGATCACCGCGACCGTGACCGACTTGCATGGCGCATCCAATTTCGCGACAATTAATCTGACGGTTAGCCCCAATACCCCGCCAACCGTAACGATTACTGCACCATCAGGTGGCCAGACCTATACCGAAGGCGATACAATTACTTTTGAAGCGACGGCAAGCGACACCGAAGACGGGTCACTGCCGCCGGGAGATATCATCTGGACTTCCAGTCTAGAAGGAGTCGATTCTATCGGAAGCGGTAGCCCGTTGGCATTAACAACCTTATCCGTAGGTACGCACACGATCACCGCGACCGTGACCGATTCTGGTGGAAAATCCACATCCTCCGCGACAATTAATCTGACGGTTAGCCTCAATACCCCGCCAACCGTAACGATTACAGCTCCATCAGGCGGACAGATCTATACCGAAGGCGATACAATCACTTTTGAAGCGACGGCAAGTGACACTGAAGACGGGCCACTGCCGCAGGGAGATATCATCTGGACTTCCAATCTCGAAGTCGCTTCCATCGGAAGCGGTAGCCCGTTGGCATTAACAACCTTATCCGTAGGCGAGCACACGATCACTGCATCAGTGACCGATTCTGGCGGCAAATCCACATCTTCTGCGCCGATTACAGTGACGGTTAATTCCATCACACCAGTAGCATGCGATTTTACTGAGGATTTCGAAGGCGATATCAGCGCATGGTCTGCCACAGGTTTATGGCACCTTGCCGATAACTCCGCTTGTGCTAGTCCCGGATATTCATCGGCAACTAAGGCCTTTGCCTATACTCGGGATGCTTCCTGCAATTACAATAGCGGAAGCACTAACACGGGCACTTTGACCTCACCGGTGATTTCCGGCATTAGTGCAACTTCGACCCTGAGCTTTGATTATTTTAGAAAGGTTGAATCGTATTCTGGCGGTTCTTATGATAAAACCCAAGTAGAAATTATCACTGAGGCCGGCACCACCATAGTATGGTCAAGAGACTCAAAGAATGCATCGACTACTGCCTGGACGTCTAATGAGACAATAGATCTTTCGAGTTATGCAGGTCAGTCCATCCAGGTAAACTTCCGCTTTAATTCAGTCGACAATGTGGCCAACAATTTTGTAGGCTGGTTTATTGACGATTTTAAGGTTACCGATCAGTCCTCCTGTAACTGAATCGGGCGGTCAGGGGTAAACGGGATTGTGCCCGTTCCCCGCCGCTAGTTTCCGAGGCGGTTTTTGAAGTAGAGCAATTAACTGGAATAAAGCTGGGGTTGGGCGTGATTGCCTTGATTCATGCGTAAACACCTTGCAATGAAGTGTCGAAAAAATGATTGCTATTTCGTCAAAAGCAGATCCCGAGTGGCAAGAGTTTTTTAGAAAATGAACTCAAGCCTTTGCTGGATGAAGAAATAAATTGAAAAGGCCAAGTATTCTTTGTGGATGCGGCTCATTTTAAGAATGATTCAATGATTCAATGATTCAATGATTCGAGTGTTTCTTCCATCATCTTCGGGGCATAAACGTTACAATATTGCAGTTATTTAATCTGCAGAAATTTCAAATACAACACTTTTCAGTAAAGCTTATTGGGCGGCGCATGTTGCCGTGTTTTAATATAGACCTTAAATAAGCGTTTAAGTCAGTTTCAGGCATTTTAGAAGAAGTCGCTGCTAAATTAGTTCCATTGGGAATGTTTTTATAATGACAAGGTAAAAACTGGAGTGTGCGAATTCTTTAACACGGGCATATACGGATTGCACTGGTTAGAGGCATTATGACTCTCAGACGCAATGATATTAGCCGAGTTGCTACCTGGTATAGCAAACAATATCAGCCAAAAAGTACTTTTTTCGTTAGCTAATTGCTTGATCATAATTATCCCAATAAACACATTTTTTATCAAACAGGGAATTTGTCTAGCCCGTATAGAAGTTGCCTGGCTTTCGATCTTACTTAACTTCAGATGAATAATATCTAACGCATGACAAGAGTGGGCGGTATGCATCGATTGTAAAATATTACATTACCCGTATTATCAAATCTAGATTAAATGTATTTTATTTTTGTGTCAGCTCCTTTATTTAATCAATATCCGAAAAAAGTTCTCCATGCTATTGAGATAGAAGCGCAAAGTAAGTCTGAGATAGCCAAATGTTTTGCTGTTTCTTATGCCCTCGTTAATACCTTACCTGATTACCCATAACCCTCAGCCATATCCAAGAACGCTCGTCATTCCTGCATGCTTTTAGCAGGAATCTATAGGCCTAAGCAATAGATTCCCGATAAAAGACTTCGGCAATGACGCTGCTGGTTTTTTATAAGGTACTGATATTAATTATTTTTTTCATAATGGCTGAGTCTTGTACGTAATCAGGATACCTTATGGCAACATTATCAGGAAACTGGGGCCATATCAATGTCCTCAATCAGTGTAGAGGGCTATATGGCTGTCTAAAGATATCTAGAAATTTCAGTACGCCGCACCCTTTTTGTGTGCTTATTCGCCGTGGACTTTGGCAACAACTAGGCGAATTGAATACCGAATATCATGGTTTTATAGCTTACTGGATTTTAGCTTAAGAGCACTTGCAATTGGTTTCCGCTGTGTATGTGTTCCGCAAACGCGATTTATCACGACACACAACCGGGTTTATGAACACACTCCTGAGCAGGATAAGTCTTTATTTTTTAATAGCTGACAAGGCTGGTTAGAAAAAGGCGGTCCTTACTATAACCTAAACCTCGCAAGAAATTGTCAGGAAAAAAATTGTAATACTAGCCAGATTAGTATTTTTATTTTGGATGAGATAGTCGAGCGGGATGAGCAACAGAACATTGCTCATCCTATGCGTTGTATTATTTACCTGCTTGATACCATTTTTTAACGAAACAAGGGAGTAGTTCAATAATCCTAGATATTTGTGGTGCAGGTCGTAAGCAAAAGTACTCATCATCATTAGTAAATAAATTTTTCTTGGCAATCCATGACAAAGGTAAGATCGTTTGATAGTCAGATTGTAAAGCGATATCGAATTGATTACGCAAACAAAAATATTTAAGATATCGCGACAGTACAGATCTCGACATGAGGATAGGAATTGTATTAGTTAATTGGCGTTGTGGATTATGCGGAGAAACAATATAAAATACTTGCAATTCAGGGCGATTTTTCATTGCGCTGACAAAAATATTTTCAATGTTGCTTGCTTGCATATTAATAGTCCATGGAACGATAATTTTTTTAATCGCTGGATCATTTAGAATACGACTTATTTCTGTTATTTTCTCAAATTTATAAGGTAACTGAATGGCTTTTTTACCCATAATGCCTTGCTCAAAGTCAGCAATTGCCTGTACATGTAATTCAGCTAAATCTGCTTTGCCTATTAATTGATAATATAAGTATTTTTTCAATATTCTGCGAATAGTGTTTTTAACCGCAAGCTTGTCGCTGTATTTATCTAATAAATATAAAACATTGCGGTTATCATAATAAAGTATCCAGTTAGGTACTTTAGCCGCTGCGGATAAGTGCCAGATGAGTGACTTAGCTGATACGGCTATACGATGTCCTGCTTTTGCAATACGTAGACACCACTCGACATCATCAAAGTGAATAAAAAAATCCATCCACAAGCCTGCTTGTTTTGCAACGGGGGCGCGGATCAATAATGAAGCTGCTGCAACATAATCGACGTCCATTTGGGGTTGGCAATGCATTAATACTTGGCTTAAGTCGGCATTGTCGACCAATAGGTCATCTATCTTTTTGCCGTGCCAACCTGGAACTTCTTGATAGTGCCGATTAAATAATAAATTGCCGTTTTGTAGATTAACAAATGCCCCCATTTCATTGATACGCGATGGATAATCCAGTTGCATCATGGTTGAGCCTGCAACAGCAATATTGGGGCTAGCATCTAGTACTGCAACTAATTCACTCAGCGCATTTTGATGTACGACTACGTCATTATCTAAAAGCCATAAATAATCATAGCGAGATGGTGCTTGAGAAAATGCCCAGGCTAGTCCGGTATTAAAGCCACCGGTACCCCCAGGTTGTCAGTATTACGAATAATCTGGATGTCATCAAAGTGCGCTTCTAATGCCTCAACAGTTCCATCATTACTGGCATTATCAACGACTAAAATATCCAGCTGATCTCTTGGGAAAGTAATCGATGACAGGGATTTTAATAGATCAAGTACATAGTCTTTTTTGTTCCAGGTGACAATGATAATAAGGATTTTTGCTGTTGAATTCATGCGCGTCTTAATAATTGATGGATAAGGCTATTCTGTTTCCAAAAGGGAAGAAATGATTTGCGTAAAGCAGGTGGTAAAATATTAATTGTAATCGGCGCAAACAGGCCATCCCGCACGGCTTTAAAATAACTGGGAACTTCGTTAAACCTGATGGCACGAGTCAGGCCAATCAGTATGCGTGATAAAATTAAATAGCTTGCCTGAGGCTGAGGGTAATAACGGCGTATCAGCCACAAGGTATTACGCGTAGGAAAAAACACCCTTCGCCAACCAGGGCGCTGGCTGGGAATGCCGCGATGGACAATAATACAGGCAGGGTCATAAAAAATATCATAGCCGTGTAAGCGCACCTGAAAACTGATATCAATTTCATTTTGATAGAGAAAAAAATCTTCTGGATACCAGCCGATTCTGGCAAATAAATCGCGCCGGATGATAAAGCCGCAGCCTATAAAAAAGGGTGAGCGAGAAAATGTATCGCTTATCGGTAGGTGCCAGCTCCATTGAGGATTACCGTCAGGCGTTTGGATATGTGCTGCAATAACACCAATGTCGGGATGTTGATCCAGTGTTTTCTGGGCCTGGTCTATGCCAGAAAGACTAAGTGGGCAGGAGTCATCATCTAAAATTAATAAATATTCTCCTTGGGCTTTATTAAAGCCAGCGCTATAACCAGCAATGCCGAGGTTATCTGCTAGCATAATACTGATAATATTAGACTGTTCCTGCAAATATTCCGCAGTACCATCTTTAGAGCCATTATCAACAGCAATAATTTCTATATCATCACGGTCAGCACATAATTCCTGTAAGCGAGTACTGGTAACATGCGTCTCAGCTAGTTTATTGAAGTTAAGAAATACGATGCTTAATTTTATTTGCGCAGTCATTTTAACAATACACTTATTGACTTTAGAGGTGCAGGGTGACATCGAAGGGTGTTTTCTGGCATAAAGCTTTTAATGGTTTGTTCAGCTATTTAGTTGGTAAAAATATAAGTCTGTAGTTTATAAATGCGTCACTTATACATTTGTCAAAAGGGGTGATAGGCGTCTGGTGCTGCAGTATATTAATATCGATATACCAATCCAGATAAGCTGTCCCTTATAGTTTACTTGATAGAAAAATGCTCAATATTCGAATAATCGCTAATGCAGTTGCCATTATAACTGCTAATGGCTACATAATATGCATTGCCACTACCAAGTTGGGTAGAAAAATAAGTGTCACGATTCACATCAAAACTATAAATAGTTTGTGCTTCAGGATAAGGGGCATAATTCAGGCGATAGCCAGAGACGTCACCTACAGAATCCCAGCTTGCGGCAACTATATTACCATCAATCGTAAGGTTTAGCGAAACCGAGGTGGGTGCACTACAAATATGATCAGAAATAAACTTAGCGTAATTCTTAAGCCGTGTATAGACACCAAAAGTATCAGGGGCGGCGCATTTAAATCCCCAGCTGGTAATTCCTGCCTGACGCCAGGTATGACTTTCAGTATCAAAAACAACAAGTGGGCCGCCGCTATCGCCGAAGCACGTGTCTTTTTTACCCAGACCTTCACCAGCACATAACATGCCTTCAGTAATGGATCCCATTGCAGCATTGCAACGGAGATTATCAATCAGTGGCAAGTCGACCTGTTGTAAATCGACAGGGAATTGCAAGGGTGGCGTGGAAGTAGTAGAGCCCCAGCCCAAGGCAATGGCGGGTTGTCCGGCATTGTCCTGAGCGCTAAAAGGAGCCAGAACATTAATCGGCGGGTTGTGTGAAGGTGTCGCTAATTTGATTAAAGCGAGGTCATTTTCTAAATTAGAATCACTATATGAAGGGTGCACTAAAATAGAGTCTATCTGTATGCGTTCACTATTGGCAGTATCAAGTTCAAGTTGTGGCTGATTAATAATCACATCAAAGTCAGAGCTTCCTAGATCAGTCACACAATGAGCCGCAGTTAATACCCAGTCTTTAGCAATCAGGCTGGCACCGCAAAAAACTCCATTAGTATATATTGGGTTGTTAAAGACAAGGCCGGCCATCCATGGCCATGCTCCTGAATTTGCAGTTTTTCCGCCAATTATTCTTGCTATTCTTTCCGCTGCAAAAGCACTGTTAGTGCTGACTATTAGCAGGCTTAGTAAGGTAATAATAATTTTTTTTAACATGTCATTTTTCTCCATGTAGTGCAATTTTGTTCCCTTTTATGAAGATAGATATGGCAAAGCCAATAGGGTAAGCAGAAGCACAAGGGCTATCATTCGCCGAGGTGTGCTTAAATAACTATTCATTTTGGGCGAGCAGGTAGCTTGCCTGAGCAACACATAGGCATTGTTCTCACTCCTTCTCTACTACTAAACAATAATTAAAATAAATAGCTAAAAATATACTTGATCACCCATAACTCTCAGCTATATTCGTCATTCCTGCATGCTTTTAGCAGGAATCTCATGGGGAAAGCAAAGATTCCCGATAAAGCTTGTGCCCAGCTTGACTGGGTAGACTCCGGGAATGACGAGACTTTTAACATACTGATATTTTAAAAATTTATTTTAATATGGCAGTGAGTTGTACGTATTCAGGAAAATATATTATAAGGGCAAAGTACAAACGCATTCTTTTGGACACATAACCCGACTACAACACACCAAATTAATAAACTGCACACACGAGCTTATTGATATTAGCCTGGATTGGCAAACTTATCATCAAACACTTGCAATGCCCTGGCAACAATATCATCCATATCATAATAGCGATTTTCCGCTAGACGTCCTACTAAAGTAATATTCTCAAATTGTTCGGCAAAGGCAAGGTAGCGATCCAGTATTTGCTTATTTTCATCGGTAAAGACAGGATAATAAGGAATATTTTTGCTCGGGTTATCGCGTTCAAAATCTTGTGGAAATTCCCTGACTATTGTCGTGCCAGGGGTCACTTGCTGGCTGATATGTTTAAACTCGGTAATGCGTGTAAAATCATAGTCATTAGGGTAATTAATCGTGGTTTTTTCCTGAAACTGATTTACTGGCAAATGTTCAAATTTAAACGCCAGTGAACGATAAGGGAGTTCACCAAAGCGGCTGGCAAATAATTCGTCAATAAGTCCGGTAAAAATAAGTTGCCCATTAAATTCGCTGTGCATAAACTGCATTTTTCCAGTCTCAAAATCAAGCTTAAAAACATCTTTAAAATCAGTATTTAACATCACACTGATATGAGGATGGTCGAGCATGTTTTGAAAAACTTTAGTATAGCCTTGTGCGGGAATCGCCTGATATTTATCCTGAAAATAGCGATTATCGCGGGAAATATGCACAGGTACACGCCCAGTTACTTCGGCAGAAATATCTTCTGGTTTTTTGCCCCATTGTTTAGCCGTATAATTAACAAAAATCTTTTCATAAATAAAATCAGCAAGAAATTTCAGTTGTTTATCATCGCTGTTACGTAATTCCAGAATGGGAACTTTAACCCCGTAACCAAAGTGATCAATCAGCTTTAGCTCAAGAGAGTTAGCGAGTGATTCAGGTAATAAACTGTGCAGGCTATTCAGGTTAAACGGTACTGGCACCTTTTGACCATCGATAAATGCTAAAACTTCATGTTGGTAGGGCTGCCATTCGGTAAACTGGCTAAGGTAGTCGAATACCAACTTATTATCAGTATGAAATAAATGCGGGCCGTATTGATGAATTAAAACGCCGTGTTGATCAAAGCAATCATAACAATTTCCACCTATATGCTGGCGCTTATCAATAACTAAAACACGTTGCTGTTGCTGTGTCGCAAGGCGTTCAGCAAGAACAGCACCAGCAAAACCAGCGCCAATAATAATTGTGTCGAACATAGACAGGAAAACAGTAGTAAAAAAGATGTATTATATAGATAAATCTGGATATTAGCTGTTAAAAAAGCGGGAAGCCATGATTTATGACCTGGTAACGCTAACCTCTCTTTAAGACGCCAAGAAGCCAAGAAGCTAAGAAGCCAAGAAGTAGGGCGGTTCTTTAACCTTTATGTATCGTTCAGCCGGCGGGCTAAAGCTCCGCCCAACAAAATGTCTGTGCTGTTGAAATTAGATATGCGATGTCATTTTGTTGTCATGTAATACAAATATACTTATAAGTCCAAGTGAAGAGGAGGTGCGCAGGAAGGAGTGTCGCTTAAGAGAGACGAGTTTTACAGTGACTCTATATAAAGTGTAAGCATTCCTGTGCAAGCTTGTCTGTTTGTGATATGTCAGGGCTTGTAATGAGCTCATAAACTTAGTCTTTAAATTGAGACGGTTTTTAATGGCCTTTTTGGACAGCATTCAAGCAAGATCGTCAAATAGAGGCACAGGCTTGTGTTTGTAATACACATAATTTGTTCAGCTTCTGTTGATTGTGGCATTAATATTGCATTTATTTATGAGGGCTAGTTTGATATTTATTCTAATTAGCTTGAAAAATAAGTTAATGACCTTATATCAGATTTTTTAGTTGATAAGGTTGCGGAGTAATAGGAACCAAAGCTGTGATTTCAGTCCCTATATTGGTGCGCTATATTTAAGCTGTTAGGAAGGTTCTTAACAAAGCGTCTCAAATTTGACTGAAACATTGAAAGTCAATAGAGTCAGCGATGGCTGGTGAGCTTGATTTGATTTTGGAAGGTATAAGAAAGCATGGGTAGCTATAATATAAGTAATTATTAAGAGCGAAACTTGTATTTTTTAAATTCTTTACTATAATATGACCTTAAGTGGTAAAGCTAAAGTGTTTTACTATGAAATGAAAGCGTTACTTTTTTTATATGAATAATTAGGGGGTGGCATTTAGGTGTATATAAAATTCATTAAGTGGGGATTGATCTCGCTTATGTTGTTTGTTATAAATGGATGCGCTTCTTATATTGAGCGTAATCCAGAAGAGGTAGTTACACAGCGGGTTAATGAACGATGGAGTGCGTTAATAGAGGGTCGCTTGGAATCAGCTTATACTTATGAAACGCCTGAGTATAGGGAGATTTACCCATTTTCGGAATATAGATTAACAATCCAGGGAGTAGGTGCCTGGCGTAAAGTTGAGGTAGAAGGTGTTGAATGTGTAGATAATAAATGTGTTGCAAGCATTGTAATTTATGCTACAATTACTTTGGGTAAAGGTTTCGATGCTGTTGAAAGTAATGCTCCTGTTAAGGAGAACTGGGTACGAGACTCCACATCAGAACAGTGGTATCATATCTCAGGGCATTAGGTTTTATAATTTTTTAATTTTGGAGAAGCAAATGTTTAAAAAAACAAAAATTGCTGCAGTTTCTGCAGTGATATTAGGGCTGTCGAGTATGGCCGCTCAAGCTGATTATGATCATAAAAATAAGCTTGGGGTCGCGTTAAATGATGGTGCGTCAGGCGGAGAGGTGTTAATTTTTCCATATTATAATGTTAATAACGAATTTATTACTGTCTATAATATTACCAACACCACAGGTGCATATAAAGCATTAAAAATTCGCTTTAGCGAGTCTGAAAATTCAAACGATGTAATGGATTTTAACGTATATCTGTCTCCTTATGACGTTTTTACCATGCAGCTTCAAATAGCAGAGCCAGCTCCAGAAGGCGGTCTAGGCGAAGGCGGCGTTTTGTTAACAACAACTGATAAGAGTTGTGTTCATCCAGCAATTCCAGAGGGTGGTTTACCATTTAGATATGGTATCTATGATAAAACTGATGTAAACGATGTGCGTGAAGGTTATCTTGAAGTCATTGAAATGGGTGAACTTGATGAAGAAGCCTATGTATTAAATAAAACTACAGGTAAACCACAGAGAATCACTGATCAGGGTGTTTTGCATAAAGCTGATGGCGTGCCTGTTGACTGTAGTGTAATTGAAACTGCCTGGCAGCAAGCTGTATTTGTACAGGGTGGTGCTAAATCAAATGGTCGTACATTCAACGATATTGACTGGGTTAACCCTAAGCCAACTGGATATCCTAATCAACCTATTAAAAGTGATAAGCATTACTATGGTGAGCGTTGGTTAAACAGTGAAGCTACGGATACATTAGACGAGTTCGCTTTTGAGGGAACACCAATACATTCGCCTAAAGGCGGTATAGTGGGTACATCAATTTTGGTTGATTTGGCCACAATCATTGGGTTTGTTGCTGAGCCAACTTCAGTTTTACATTACTCAAAAAGAGCACAGCATTATTTGTCTTCAGATAAGCATTTTTATCAGCTACCTTCACTTGCTTCAGGTAGCAATAAATTAGCTTATCGTTCACAAGGACAATTAGTAGAGTATGACCGTGTAGCAAGAGATTGGGGTCTGGATGATAGAAATGTTTTACCAAAAATATCTGTTCCTTCAGGAATTAACCCTATGCCAATTGCAGATGCGATGTTAGTGTCTACTTTAGGTAATCAATATTTCCTAGGCGGTACTACTGTAACTGATTTGGTTGTTGCTGCTCCGATGAGAAAGCATGCGATCTACAATGATTATAAATACGTTGAAGCTGGTGTATGGAACTCTGTTATAGATTTACCACCTGAAGATATTGCGGTAGGATCTAATCCAACTAAAACGCCTGCTGAAAATGGAATATTAGCAGAACAGTATGGTTATTGGGAATTTCAGGAGTTTGCTTTTGATGTAAACGCTGATTTAACTTATTATGATAGAGAAGAGGCTAGCTATACGGTTCAGCCTGATGATTTCTCTCCACCATTTACAGAACAGAACGAAATTGTTTTTGGAAAAGAAGTTAATATCTTTGCTTTACGTCGTAATGGCGTTCTTGAAGGTAGCGTTTTAGGGTCTAATAATGCACGGGTCTTGGAGTTAGAACCAGGATTTGTTAATGGATGGCTTTCTTTTGCATTCGATAGAACCTTAGATCGTCATTATAACTTAAAGGGTAGACGTTATGAAGCTTGGCTAGATAGAGACGATGAATGTAAGGGACATCTAGTTGATGATGCTACTGCTGCTCTTAATCTAGCTGCTGATGCTGCTGATACTGATGATGCTTCTGGTTCTGATTACTGTCGTACTGTATTTATGAGAGACCAGGAAGATGATGACTTCGACGCAAGAGGTGTTCCTCTACATGGCTTTATGGCTGCCAGAGTACCGGCTAGAGGCGGATTTGTTGGAGAAGCATTCCCACACTTCTATACTAGAGATAGAGGCCACAGACGTTATAAAGGTATTGATGAATAAAGTTAAATGCTTAGCATGATTTAATTTTAAATTAAGTAGAAAAGGGTGGTGTGTTATGCATCACCCTTTTTTTTTGGAGTTTGAAAAGTGATTAAAAAAATTATTATTGCCCTGTGTTATGGTTTTACAGCTATTGCACAAGCAGAGTTGGTAACTGATAAGCAAGACCATCAAATTAGAAATAACAATCTGGAAGTTCTCTTGGAAATGGCGCCCGTTGATGCGCAAATAAAATTACTTAACAATAAGACACAGCTGAATGAACAACTGGAGCAGCTTTATCTGCGCAAAGTATTGGCAGAAATGGCTGTAAACGAAGGTCTGGATAAGCAAGGCTTGAATGCTGAGCGTCTAGAGGCGATCAGAAATGAAGCGCTGTATCTGCTAAAGCTAGATGCATTAAGAAAGTCAAATAAAAAAGATTATACTAAATATGCACAACAACTTTATCTAGTTAATCAAGCAGAATATTCAGGTGCAGCACGTGTGGATGCCGCACATATTTTAATCTCGACTAAAACATTATCAGATGCCGAAGCTTTGGCCAAAGCCCAGGAAATTAGGCAGCAATTGATGCAGGGCGCTAACTTTAATGAACTTGCATTGAAAGAATCTGATGATAAAACAGTCAAAAAGAATAAAGGTGAGATGGGCGCTTTTACCAGTGAGCAAATGGTAAAGCCTTTTTCAGATGCAGTTTTTGCCATGCAGGTTGGGGAAATCTCAGAGCCAGTAAAAACAAAATATGGATATCATCTAATCAAGCTGAATAAAATAATCCTTGCAGGCGTTAAGCCTTTTGATGAAGTTAAGGCAGGCATTATTAACAAGCTAGAGGTAAAAGACTGGGAAACGGCTAGAACTGCGTTTTTTGCACAGATCGTCAAAGAGAATGAAATGCAGATAGAAGAACTTGCCGTTGATGCTTTTGTCAGCAAAAAACTTGAAGAGCTAGAAAGCAAAGCTAACAAGTAAATTTTCTTCTGGTTCCCACGAACCAGCGTCACTGCCATTAAGTTAAGGAATGTTCCATTACATAACAAAGCACTAGCATAGGTTGGGTTAGATTTTTTTTGCGTAGCAATAAAAAACGTAACCCAACATCTTAGGCAATATCAAAAATGTTGGGTTACGTTATCTGCGCTGCGCTTAGATAAGCTAACCCAACCTACGGCAAGGCATTGTTTTACATTATTTATCTCTTAACTTAATGGCAGTGACACTCCAGCGTGGGAACGCTTAGAGGAAAACACTCCGCGTTTCCAGATGCAAGAGCCTGTATACACTCCATTCTCACGCAGTGATCATGAGAGAGCGAGGTTTTCTAAGCAACATACAAAAAAATTAGCCTTACTATTATTTTTATTGCTAGGGTAAGGCCTTAGTCTCCTGAATTCGTATAATAAGTGCATAACCCCCAGCAAAAAAACAGCAGCATATAGTCCGTGCTAATAGCTGATCCTGGCAGCATTGCAACTCTGTAAAATTCAACCTTTGTCCAGAATCCTTATTATTAGATTGGGGACAGGCTTTACGCCATTGCGCTTGGATTCGGTGGGCCAGTTATCAGGATTGGTGACTCCCTAAGCGTAGTGAACTATTAAGTCTGGTCGATCGACAAAAACGTAATCCTGTCATTAGCGACAGATTAGTCGATTATACTAAAGATAATGTGTACTGGTCGTCCGATACCGATAGTGAGCACCCCGGGTTTGGTCTATTGTATTTCCTTTTTTAGTGGTAACCGCTATGCCAATAGCAAGCAGGTGCATACCTATGTGCTCTGTGTCAGATAAAAAGCCTCAGCTTATTTTGGGTTTACAGCTAAAGGTGCTGTTCTCGGTATATTATGCCAGGATCATTTTGAACACGTACCCAGCTAAAGTGCACTTTTTTCCGCAACCTTCTAATACAACGTTCTTATAAACAGTATTCTTAAGATTACACTATTGCTGATCTTCATTCTAAGCCTTACCGCCTGCAGCCGAGACTCAAGCATATTTTGATCAACAACCGCGACTTTACTGGACGCATTGTCTTGCTGGTCAGGTAGTTTCTGAGTATCAATGCCAGGGAACAGCAAAAAACCATGCACTGGGTTGAAGCCTTGCGTTATTGTGCCGATTTAAATAACTCAGAACGCGAATGGCGCCTGGCGCAACGTGATGAGTTATTAAATTTTTGGCGCGCTAAAAATAAATATAGTTAATCTAGCAGCACTTAGCTTGATAATCCAGAATTAGCCTGGTATCTGATTCCCCAATTAAACTTACTAATTACAAATCTAAAAGAACTGGATGGTTTTTGGTGTTATGCGTTACCTCACCATAATCTTATTCGGCCTGTATGCCCAAATCGCAAACAGTCAAGCACTCTGTTATGACCTGATAAAAGCTCTTCCTTGAATCAGCCTGAGCTATGTGTGATGCCTTGTTTGATAGATAAAACCACATGGCTCATTATGCTCAATAAGCGTTGAAACATGATAGCCGATATTCCAGTTAAAAAAAATAAACCGATGAAATTCAGTAAGTTATAATCTGATAAATATTCACGATGGAGGATAAAAAAACGTATGACTAAAAAGTGATATAAATAAAAAGGATAACTTAGTTCACCTAGTTTTTGCATTAGCAGACAAAAAAACAAGGGTAAATAAATAGGCAGAAATAAATAGGCTCTTATTAATACGACAAATAACACCGCAATATAATTAAGCCATAAAACACTAAGCCAGGAATAGGCTAGGGGTGTTTGCCAGGTATACTGGTGAAACCCTTCTAGTAGCATGATAAACATAAGTACGGCTATGGCTGCATGTAGTTTGTGCTGTGTTTGTGTTTTGCCTGACTGATATGCGGCTAAGATACCCAATATAAAGTGGCTAAAACATAGCACAAGGGAGAAGTAGTAATCCGGTAAACTAGCCTGGAAATGTATTACCCAATATGCTCCGCCAGACAGACAAAGCAAATAAATTACACGCAAGCCAGTTCGCCCGGTTTTTTGAACTATCCACCATAACAGAGGGAAGCTCAGGTAACATTCTAGTAAGCGATTAATAAACCATAAGTGTCCTATCGGAACCGGATAGACTGCCAGATTATAACTAAAAATGGCGATCATTAGTTTAGGATTTGGCATGGATGCGGTGAAAAGCAGGCAATATACCGCTATGCACAGATAGTAGGCGGGGAAGATGCGGCCTATGCGTCTGGCGAAAAACGCTTTTAAATCCAGCTTGTCTGGATAAGCTTTAGCCAGTAAAAAGCCACTCAGTACAAAAAATAAATACACGCAAAAATAGCCGTGATAGGCGAGTAACTCTAGGATATTTATGCTTTGCTGTGGGACAAAAAAAGTATGCTCTATAAAGTGCTCATAGTGAAATATAAATATTCCACATGCAGCTACTGCTCGAATATGGTTGATTCTTGCTGAGTACCCAGGCTGGGTTAATGTCAGATAGAAGGACATGGTATGCTTATGTATAATCAGGACAGAAAAATATATTTTAAAGCGTTTTTTATTTTATCATAATGGTGGGCTACAGCTGCGCCCTACAGCAATTCTCCCGTCTTTATTACCAGGGCGATTTTATTTGCGTCATAATTTCATTTTTAATATAGCGAGTCTGGTTTTTGCAAAAGCGCATCAACTGATCTTTGCTGGCTTTATTCATTAACTGCAGAACCAGTCCTGAAAACAGCAGGAAAACAAGCTCTTGATAACCTAGCACGCTGGAGTTTCCATTACTGCCTAAATAATATTTAAATAACTCTATATGTAGGCCATCACCAGACGCCAGAAGATAGATTGTTGCGGCAATAGTATAGAGTGCGTATATGAAATTCATATGCACAGACAAAGCAACGATGCAGATTGCCAGAGACTGATTGGCAACAGCGGACGAGAATACTAGCAATGCAATAGTGTATATCAGTAAACTTTCAAACGGTTTTTTTGTGCGTAACAGCAGGCCAAGCAAAATTAAGCTACCCGTAAATAATAAGAATATGGGGAGTTTATCGACAATAACACCGGGTGCGGTTCCGTTCCAGAAAGGAGCATTTGCAAAACCACGATAAAGAAAAACATGGTTGATTATTCCCTCACTACCTTCAGATAGGAAAGGTAAAAAGGTGGCTAGAAATATGCCATAAGGAATCGTTATGCTTAGTAACTTATCACGCCATCTGTTTTGTTTAAAAGCTAGCCAGACAGGGAAAAGAAACAGCAAGTGTTTGATAGACAATGATAGGCCGAGAAAGGCTAGCCCGGCTAGGGAAGTATAGGTAAGGGTTTGAGCCTTGTTGTCCATGCTCTTGACGCTCA
This sequence comes from uncultured Methylomonas sp., assembly GCA_964459125.1. Lineage (GTDB taxonomy): Bacteria > Pseudomonadota > Gammaproteobacteria > Methylococcales > Methylomonadaceae > Methyloprofundus. Next base: position 41,858 of record CAYWLM010000003.1, read on the forward strand.
GTAAGGCAATTAGAATAGCCAGATTATCAAATTGACTGTGATAGCCGGTGATAATAATTGAAACTGGATTGAGGAAAAAAAGCGTTGCGATTTTTAGTCCATACCAGCGATAAAGGCATGTGGCTATGGCAATATCGGTCAGACTTAAAAAAGAGGTAACTTTCCAGCGTAAACTGAGTAGCGGATCTGAGAGTGGGAAAGGGAGATAATCCAGAAATGACAGGATATAAAACCAGACGGGTCCATAATTATAGCGTTGCGTTTCTGCATAGACGTTGCCTCCACCAGCAGCAATATCAGCCACAATTCTATAGGAGGCTATATCAAAGTTATAGCCTCTTTGAGCGATGGCTAAGCGCAGTACCGTGCCCAGAGTAATGACTAATATAAACCAGACAAAACCGGGGACGGTGTTATCAGAAGAATATTTGGGAAGTAATTTGCTCATATTTTGAATGCGTAAATTGTTAAACAATACAGGAGTAAAAGAGCTTTAGCTCTTTTTGCAACAGCAATAGCTAAAGCTATTGCACTCCTGTTTATCAATTTTATCGTTGCATGCTCCAGCGTGGGAATGCATCTTGTGACGCTCTGCATCACGGAACCCGCAGGGCGTTCTCGTAAAAATTCCTACGGAGACCCGTGGGTACTATAAGAATTTTTGTTCCTTATTGTTGATTTTTTTAGCCAGTCGCCTGGCTATACTGCGCCCTTGGCGTATCGCATAATTAGTGCCTCGGTCTTCCGGGTATATTTGCGCCATAGAGCATAGATGAAAGCCACTTAAAGGGCCTTCTTCAGACGGAATTATCCGGCTATAATTTTTTTCTACCACGGGTTGTGACCAGCGTGCTTTCCATACATGGTGTGCCAGAATCCAATCACGCTGCAAAGCAGGAAACATTTTCTGTAAGTAAGGTAATGCGTAATCAAGCACTTCGTCAGCAGTCATTTGATACAGTGCATCAGTATGAGGCAGATATTTTGACAGATAAACGATATGCCTGCCTGCATAGGTCTCCGGTCGTGCAAAATTAGTGTGTTCAATAACACCGACAAACGGGAAGCTAGGGTCATTGACATTTAGCCAATAGGTATTTGATAGCAAGTGTTTTAGCTCCAGAACCAGGCATACATTTGCCAGATAATTGATGCGTCTTAAACTCGCAAGATAATCGCAGTCAGCCCAGTCCTGAATCATGCCGGCTACTAGAGGAAGGGCAGTAGTGACTAATACGTGATCGACTGTGAAATTACCCGTAGATGTGGTTAGTTGCCATTGCTTCCCCGTAGGGTCAATTGCAGAGACTTTTGAGTTTGTTATAACTTGCCCCCCTTGAGTCTGAATACGTTCAGCTAAAGCTTCGGCAAGTGCAATAAAGCCACCTTTAAAGTAGGCTAGACGTTCCTCGCCTCCTTTACCACGGCTGCCTCCTCTTAGTTTTAATTTATTCCAGAACCAGACCGCTGAAATTTGTTCCGCTACAGGACCAAACTTGCCCTTAAGCAGTGGTTCCCAGATTATTCGATAAACATTTTCACCGCCTAGCTCTGTAAGCCACTCTGCCGCTGTTTTATCTTCCAGTTCTTGCCAGTTTTTAACTCGTCGTGCGCGTAGTGCAAGCAATCCTAAGCGAATACGATCCAGAAAAGGCAATGGCGTAAAATTGAGTAAATCCCAGGGGGTGGATAATTTGAAGAAGTTATTGGCATAATAAACTCCGGTATTGGTAGGATTGATACTTACATTTTCTGTTAGGTCTAATTCATCAATCAGCTGCATAACATGCTGGTCATTAGTAAACCAGTGATGATAGAAACGGTCGAGCTTTTCTCCTTGCACATCAAACGCTGCGGCAAGTCCGCCAATTTCAGCTGCGCTTTCATGAACGCTTACTTGAATGCCTTGTTTAGTGAGCTCATAGGCTGCTGCAAGACCTGTAAAGCCACCTCCAATAATGGCAACATGAGGCTGAGTATTAAGTGTTATATTCATTCTTTATGCGTGGTTTCTGAATGTTATTAGCCAGTAGGTATAGGCCTCCAGTTAGTGTTGGAGGCAGCCACAGCAGTGCGTGGACTAATAATGCATAGGCAGTCGATGCTGCCGTTGTATTACCTAGTGTAGTCATGGCTTTAATAGTGAAATAGTCAAAGGTGCCGATATAGCCGGGGGTGCCAGGAATGAGTGTGGCAAGTGTGCCTACTGGTAAGGCCAGCCATCCTGCCTGAGCTACTTGAATAGCGGGTAGTAATGCCATTGCCACACACCAGAAGACCGTGCCTTCTGCCAGCCAGGCTGCACAAGACCAGAGTATTAGTATAAGCATTGTGCCTTTTTTAGAAAGGTGTAGCAGTGTGTTCAGGCCTTTATTGATTTCTGCAGCTAATTTATTGCCCAAACCGGGGGATAGTTTCATTAAGCTGTGATTTAGCATCCGTACTAGCGGAGTAAATAAGCGGGGAAAAAGTAAGGCCAGGAGAATGAGTAAAGATATAGATATTAATAATATACTGCCTACACCGGCAAAGCGTTCAAAGTCTAGATGAAACATCGTCAGCGCAGCACCCAGCATAAGTAGAACCATCAGTAAATCCAGCAGGCGCTCGACAAAAAGAGAGGCCAGTATTATGCCGGAACTGGTTTTTAGCTGACGATTAAAGGCAAAAGCCCGCATCACATCTCCGGCACGAAAGGGTAGGACATTATTGACAGCAAAACTTGCTAGCAGTGGCCCTGCACAATTTTTGAAGCTTAGAGTGGGGGAGTCTTGGAGCAGCATTTTGCGCCATCGGGCAATGCGGCAGGCATATCCGCAGCAGAATGCGATTAGCGCAGCAAAGATCCATTCTGGATTTGTATTAGCTAAAACACTGCTTAACTCAGCATAATTAACTTGCTTTGCAATTAACCAGATAAAAAATGAAGCAAATACCAGACCTAAAGTAATTCGGGCCATTTGAGTCACTTTCATTTACGCTTCACGATAGGGCTGCGAGAATTTATAGGCTCTTCATTAGAAAATCCAAGATATTCCTTAACGATATATAAAGGGCGCTGTTTTACTTCATTGTAGATCCGGCCTATGTATTCTCCCAAAATACCGACACAGATGAGTTGCACACCGCCCAGAAAGAGAATGGCGATCATTAACGCTGTCCAGCCTTCAACCCAGGTATCGGTAAAAAGGCGCATACCGATAGCATAAATGATTCCTCCAAGTGAGATACAGGCGGCTAACATGCCTAAGCCAATTGATATCTGCAAGGGTTTGGTTGAAAAGGATAGTATTCCGTCGGTGGCAAAGCGTAACATTTTTCGCAGTGGATACTTGCTTTTACCGGCAAAACGTTTGGCTCGGTTGTAGGGCACGGCAACCTGTTTAAAGCCAACCCAGCTGACCATGCCACGTACAAATCGATCGCGTTCTGGCATTGCCTTCAGGGACTCGACAACTGCTCGTGTCATAAGACGGAAATCACCTGTATCGAGAGGAATCGGAACATCGGAGAGCTTATTTAGCAAACGGTAAAAAACCAGTGCGCTATAACGCTTAAAGATGGACTCTCCTGAACGTCTGCTCCGGGTACCGTATACTACATCATACCCTGCTTTCCACTTCTCTATCATTTGGTGAATAACGTCGGGCGGGTCTTGTAAATCGGCATCAATAAGAACAACTGCATCGCCTTTTGCAGCATCTATTCCTGCAGTGACGGCAATTTGATGACCAAAATTTCTGGCGAAGCTGATAACTTTAATATTGGAGTCTTTAGTTGCAGCGGCGCGTAATTGTGCAAGCGTATTGTCCTGACTGCCATCATCAACAAATATTAGTTCTGTTTCTAGATCGACAAGCTCAGCGCAGAATGCTTTAATTTTGCTTATTGTTTCCAGTATCACTAATTCTTCGTTGTAACAGGGAATGATTAGCGATAATAGGGGCACTGAGGCATCGTTCTGGTATGTTGAGGGCTGTATAGGCATAAATTAAGGTTTAATATCTTGTCGTTCAGTTAAAACCATGTACGTTCCCAGGCAAATACTTGTCAGTATACTCTCATTTATAGTCTATTATAGAAAGTCATATTGATTTTGGACAGGGTTGCAAATTCTTTTGATTTGCTGGGCCCACATAGGAATGAAAGATTAATAAAACGAGTTAAATTACTAAAGACTGTGGTATGTCAAACGTTTAATTGCATCATCTAGGGCTTTGTAATGTGCTTGAGTTAGTATGACTATCTATACTTGAAAGTAGTGACTTTAATTTATCAGTGTACTGAGTTAAGTCAGTTTTTCCATGCCAAAGCATTTTTTTCTGATTCGTATTGAGTTTAAATTTAGGTGTAGCCGCTATCCATCCATTTTGACTGGTGGCAGTTAGGGAAATTTGAGTTTTATCATTTATATTTATTGGGAACGCGCCTTGTTCTGGTATATCAACGATAGAATATTGTATTCTATTTGGCTTTTCTCTCCATAAGGTTGCCGAGTATTTTATGCCTTTAGGTTGAAAAAGCCAGTTTAGTCGCCCTTGCTCCTGACTAAATGTGATCTGCAGCATTTGGTCTTTTCCCGAGTTTAGAAGGTTTAGTGAGTTATTGATGATGGGCTTGATATTGGTAGGACTAAAATTGCCATCATGATATTGAAGAAATTGGATAGCAGAAAGATCTATTTGATTGTCATGAGCAATTTCATGTAAAAGTAACAAACTATTAAATTTATTGACAAAAATAAGTGTCGGAGCGAGAGTTTGTTTTTTTGAAATATCATATGCGCGGCGAGCTTCTGAACAAACAAAAGCCCAGTAATTTCCATTTTCATTCGCATCCAGGATCAGCGCTTTTTTCGAAAAGTCTGATTCTAATGCAAAATGATACATCGCTTCTGATTTTTGTACCTCAGCAGTTTTTTGCCGTTTTTCATCTTGCAGGCCCATTACACTAGCAGTAATTAACCCAAATGCACTGAGTAACTTGATGACAGCTAGGGCTTGCGAAATAGGTGTGTGATTATTATCGGTGTTAACGGGTTGAAATATAATGGCTACCCAGATGCAGAGTGCTGTCCAAGTGGCGAAAAGATATCTGCCTGGCTGGTTAATGCCTGGGTACAAGGTCAACGGAAGCAGAGGGACAAATAGAATGATGATAGCAGCAATCAATAATGGTATGTTCAGAAGTCTTTTATAGATCGCTATTAATGACATTATAGCTACGATAACTACTCCGGCAAGGCCCCAGCCATGCTTATCGAAAAGCAAAAATGTGACATTTGCTAATTGTCTCACTGTATTTAAGTAGTTTATGTCACTCGTATTGGTGACATACCCTCCCACCCATGCACCAAGTACTTCATGGCGCCAGAGGGCATATGCGATTACTACTAATACAAATGGCAACATTGCCACCACTCGCTGCTTAAGGTTGCCAGCAGGTATGACAAACAATAGCCCTATGAGAGGGACATAAATCTCTTTGCAAGTCATTGCCAATGCATACAAAATGACAGCAAATATTAATTTATAGCGGTTGCCATGACGTAAGTAATGAGTGAAAAGATAGAGACTTAACAAAGAAAAAAGCATCCCTGTTAAGTAATGGTTGTTCATTAAATTCTGTGTTAATTGAAAAGAGGGTCTACCCGTTAAAAATAAAATTATTGCAAGTACTGCAGTGGGGAGTGGTAACCATAATCTTAATAACGCGTATAGGGATAATGCGCAGCCAATAATGACAAGCAGCAGATGGGCATAAAAACCACTTGGTTCAAATCCAAATACTGACAGGTTTAGGTCATAAAAAAAGGCGTTCCATGGAGTGACATTGGCACCCGACTGAGCACGTGTTATTGAAGGTTCAAAAAAATATTGCCAAGGGCTATATTCAGTGGCAAACATCAAGTGAAAGCCATCATCAGATCGCCAATATCCCTCAAGCGCATTCGCATGTAAGGCTATTGTTAATAAGACAGTCAGAGCAGTGATCAGTGACCATTCAAGCCGGTTAGGCGTCGGTTTGCGGAGCAACTGAGTAAGCGCAGTGATGTATTTTGAGCAATTAAATGTCTGCATATTTATTTTAAGAAAAAATGAATCTTTAGCATAGAAAATGTAAATCGGCTGATTTTACAATGACGAATAAAATACGCTTCACTACTGGGTGTATAGACAAATATTATTGCTGACTATCTGCTAACGGACAGCCTAGGTTTGAGAGCTTATTGATGATAGAAATAGCGTGCTTATAAAGATAAATACTTTATTTATTTCAGGGATAACGAACCAGACAATATATGCCAGAGGTTATGAGAATCATACCCAGAAGTTTCAAATAAGACATATGCTCACCTAAAATTAATGTGCTTGCTACAGCAACCAGGAGGAAGGTGGCTCCTGCCATGGCGGGAGCAGCCAGTGACAATGGCAGCAGGGCAAATATGCGTACAGTAAGCACGAAACTTGCACCGTAAAGGATGATGGCGGCAATAATCCACGGAGTTAGCCACGGGCTTATCCATGTACCCCAGCCTTTAACTAATATACGATCTGACTGGCTAGCCAGCTTAATAGAAACTTGTGCTGCGACATTGCAAATTACGGCGGTAATAGAAAGAAGCCAAATCATTTATTACTCCATTGACTATTTTTTGGTTTTATCAGGTAGCTAGGACGTCCTTTGACTTCTTCATAAATGCGCCTCAAATAATGACTGATAATACCAAGTCCCATAAGTATTGTTCCGCCGATGATAACGATGAGTAAATTGATGGTGGTAAAACCATCAAGTGCAACACCTTGCCATTTTTGCCAAAGGCTCAAGATACCTATTATAAGGCCGAGTGCTAGACTAAAAGCACCTGTCCAGCTCACAATGCGTAAAGGTAAGCTGGATAGTGCGGTTATATTATCTATTGCATAACAGAGTAGCCGAAATCGACTCCAGCGACTCCCCCCTGTCCCTTTTCTTAATGCAACTTTAAATGGTATACGTGCTGACGGGTATCCAGACCAGTCAATTAGCCCTCGAAAAAAACGCTGATTCTCAGGGAAAGCCAGATAAGTATCGACAACATGTCGATCTAGTAGTTTAAAGTCACATAAACCGCGAATATTCAGATGAGTGAAAAAGTGAAATAGCGCATAAAAAATATACGAGAAAAACTTACTCAGTAACGACTCTCTACCACGATCAGTTTTAATCGCTTCAACAACTAAAATCCCACTAGACCAAAGTTTTACCATGTGTGGAATTAATTCAGGCGGGTGCTGTAAATCTGCATCAAGTATAATAACCGCCTTTCCCTGAGCGGCTTTAAGGCCTGCGTGTATCGCTGCTTCTTTGCCAAAGTTACGAGTGAGTTCGAGTAGATGAATACGGGAATCATTTCGCGCTAAGGCGGTAATTTTTTCCACTGTGTTATCGGTAGATCCATCATCTACAGCAATGATTTCAATGGGCATGTCTTGACCACAATACGCCACTGATAAGATGGTTTGCAGATTTTGGCTTATGTCAGAGCTTTCGTTGAAAATAGGAATGACAATTGATATTACTGGGGGTGGGGTTGGCATTGCCTTAATCTCAAGCTAGCTGTGTAATTAGTCATTATATCATTTGCCGGTATTGAATTTTATTGGATTATATGATTTTGCCTGGTATATATTTCTACCTGTTTTTGTTGCAGGCAGTGCGTCTTATTTGATAGAGGCACCTTTTCTAAGGTACCCCTTCTCATCTTATTAATTATACCCAAACCGTTCTATTACATTAATTTCAATTTGTCTCACTTCAGCTTCCAGTTCCTTGGTGTATTTAGCTGGAAATCTAGTTTTATCACTCACATTATAAGGCGGGAGATTTCTAATAGACGCTTCATTAAATACTTCTTGCGCATACTTTAAAGCTGTAATGAGATCTTCAGCAAGGTTTTCATATTTTCCAATAAATTCTATTTCATTTTCTCTATCACCTACAAAATCAATTAGACTATCTCCATAACATCGCGGGTACTTATTAAGTACATTACGAATGAAATCATTAAAATCATCTGATTTACAATCCATATCAAGCTGATTATTAACATCCCATTCATTAGTCATTTTAAATTGCCAATATGAACGATATAAGTCAACAGGGTGTCTAACAAATGCAAATTTAAACTTATCTTTTACAGGGCATTCACTTAAGCCAATATGAGGATTACCATCAATACTATATTCTTCATATTCAATTCCTGATGCTATAATTGCTCTTTTTACCCATGAACCCCCAGTTTTAGCGACATGAAGAAAACATGAATTTGGTAAGATAAGCATAATTTAATTTCTCCATATAATGTACTATTGTGTTGATTATGGATGATAACCGGTTGAACTTCAATACAAAATGAAGCTTAGAAAACGAGTAATGAGCCTAAGGGTATACTGAAGTATCTTGCTGTACGTTATCGCTAAAGTAGTAACAAAAAGCACTCCCCTTTATATAAACTGCAATAAGTACGTGTTGCCGAGTTGCTTTGTTAAAGTTTACTATGGATACCAGAAAAAAAGCTTATTTTGCTGAACTATACAACTGTTGCATCGCACTTTAAAATTATGCAGGAAGAGGCTGGTATCTTACATATATAGCTACCCGCAAGTTGTTTGCCGCTTGATTTATCGCATGATTGCTCCTCAGTGAGAATAGACGGCTCAAAGTCGATATTATTGGGTAGCTGGGCCTTATTCATAGACTGCTGTTAATATTGATTGTAACGCGTTGAGGTTCGCTGTTCTCAGGCAAGCTAACCTTTAGTCATTGGGGGGCTTCTCAAATATTGATGATACACTGTATTTTGTATTTTATGATAAAGTATATTAACTTATTCGGGGGGGCTTATGCCATAACCATGCTGGTCGTTGCATCATACCGAAGATCTTTATCGAATCAATTTAGGTAGTATTTTGTCCATTGTAAAAAATATATTTTCTCATACGCATGCTTTGCGTTTGTTAGTGGTACGTGAGCTTGCGAGTCGTTATAAAGGAACAATGCTGGGCGTTTTCTGGTTAATTTTACAGCCGCTAATGATGGTTATTGTTTATTCGTTTGTATTTTCGGTGATTATGAAAGTAAGAATTCCCGGCATGGATAATTCTTACCATTTTGCCTTATTTTTAATGACGGCTATGATGCCATTTTTTGCCTTTCAGGATGCGGTGCTGGCTGCCAGTAATTCCTTGTTTGCCAATAGTTCTTTATTACACAAATCTACCTTACCACCGCTGCTAATTCCTACGGTGCCTATTCTGACAACCGTAGTGACAGAAGTAATCGCTTTGGTTATCATTGTCATGGCAACTTTTTTTTTGCTCAACCAAGTCTCTTTCTATTTGCTGTTATTACCCATATTGATTCTGATTCGCCTGTGTTTAAGTTTTGCCATTGGCTATATGGTGGCCACTTTATCGGTATTTATTCAGGATCTACGACAGGCTCTTGGTTTGTTATTGACCATGCTGATGTTTTTAACGCCTATTCTTTATCCGATTAGTATGATTCCAATCGAATTTATCCCGGCGAATAACTTAAACCCCTTGTTTCATCTGCTGGATGCCTATCGTGCTGTCATTCTTAGGGGAGAATTTCCCGATATAGGTCTGGTCTATGTGGCTGGTTTTGCTGTAATGTTATTATTTCTGGGGGTCTGGTTTTTCCAGAAAACCATAGAGCGCGCTAAGGAATTTGTATGAGCGCATTAATCGCAACGGATCTGGCGAAGGCTTATCGGCGTTATCACAAGCCTATCGACAGTCTGAAAGAGATGTTTTTCAGAAAGCAATATCATGAGCAGTTCTGGGCGCTTAACGGAGTTAGTTTTCACTGTGAGCCCGGAGAGGTTTTAGGTGTGGTCGGTGATAATGGTGCGGGAAAAAGCAGTTTATTAAAACTGTTAGCGGGAACCATGCAACCTACTCAGGGTGAGTTGATTGTAAATGGGCGTGTGTCAGCCATTTTGGAACTAGGTTCAGGTTTTCATCCTGATTTTACCGGTCTGGAAAATATTCATCTAGGCTGTGCAATGCTAGGGCTGAGCGCTGCTCAAATAGCCGCAAAAATCGACGATATTATTGATTTTTCAGAGTTAGCTGATTTTATTCATCAACCGGTTAAAACCTATTCATCAGGGATGTTCGTACGTTTGGCATTTTCGGTAGTTACTTCAGTTGATCCTGATA
>CAYWLM010000004.1:0-51398 GCA_964459125.1 uncultured Methylomonas sp.
TAAAAGGCGTTGCACATCAGGTAAAAACCTATCAAGTCATTGGTATTAACCATGAGGCAGAAATACTCAACGCAGTTGAAAGCATGTGGATAGATGAGCACGATGGTTTTTCCATGCAAGTTGATTTAAAACGTATTGATAAACTCCGTGTTATCGAGTCCCTGCATAGAACTATACAACAAATTCAAGGCTATACCGGTATGCCTCCATTAAAAAAGGACTAAGCCCCCTACTCTCATCCTAATGAAATTAATAAGCTTGTTCTATAACTAATCACTAATTCTCCGGCTTACAATCGCTAACCTAAAAAAATAGGCTCAGGTCTGAATGGTACTTACATAAGAATAAAATACATAAAAATTACAGTAGATAACTACCATCACAGCCTCAGATATACCACCTTGAAATTGAAACAGCGACCTAACAGAATTGGCTAACGGCTTCCTGACACTTTTGAAATAAAATATGTGCTCTACTTGGTTAATGCTGTATTAAGGTGTTTAAACATCTGGATTACCACGTTTTTCATTACTGGGAAGCACTGCATGTTAAACTCTCTGACTCAAATTCTTATCAATACACAAGCGTTAAAACCCTTATTCACTGTACATAAAAAAGGTGCTTATGAGTATTATCAAACGAACTCAATTACTTATAATCGGTGCCGGACCCTATGGTCTTGCTGCTGCGAGGCTTGCGAAAATACGTGGACTGGATTATTACGTTTCCGGTTTATGTATGAGCTTCTGGAAACAACATATGCCCCCAGGAATGAAGCTTCGTACGCACAGTGACTGGGGAAAAAGCAGTGAGCTTGAGCATTTTCTGCAACAGCGCCAATTAACCCTCGGACAAATATCTCCAGTTCCACGTGAATTTTTTATCGACTTCGTCGAAACCACTGCAAAGTCCCAACAGTTGAACTGGACACCCGAACAGGTAGTCCAGGTGATCTATGAACAGAACATTTTCAAGTGCATAATGGATAATGGCGATATCATCTGTGCACAAAATTTACTGGTAGCCACTGGTTATTATGACTACCGTTTTATTCCTACTGAACTGGCGGCAATGTTTCCCGAAGAACTCTGCACTCATACTGCAGACTGTGCTGATTTCAGCCAGTTTACTAATCAGCGTTGCCTGATTACTGGTGGCCGTCAGAGTGCTTTTGAAACTGCCGCTCTACTGACATCCCATGCAGCCTCCGTCGAACTGGTTTATCGGCATGCCCGTCCTGAATTTGCGCGCTCGGACTGGTCCTGGACGGATAAGTATATGGAGCTCACTCGCACACAACCGGGCTGGTGGCGTGAACATCCTGCTGGGGACAAAGATGCCATTAACCAGAGGTTTTGGCATGATGGCAGGCTGCAGCTGGAAGACTGGCTTGAACAGCCGGTCGGTCATAAAAAAATTACCCACTACCCTGATACGACTATCAATGGCAGTGTACAACAGACAGATGGCGCTTTGCAGGTAAACTTGTCAGGAGATCAAAAAATCATAGTTGACCAAGTGATCTGCGCTACTGGTTACTGCCCTGACGTACAAAAAATTCCATTTCTTACGGCTGGAAATATCCTCAACAGGATGGAAATAAACAATGGCCTGCCAGTACTTAGTGATGCACTTGAAAGCAACATCCCGGGTTTGTATTTTACCGGCATACACGCTGTTAACGATTTCGGTCCGTTTCTATTTTTTGTTGCTGGTTCTACCGTAAGCGCCGAAATCGCCATCAATAACATTGCAAACCACGTCAACTAGCTATAACTAAATGTTTCGAAAAAGCAAGTTAACTGAATACGACCCTAAATTTTATTCACTAAAAAATAAACCACAGTAGCTGTTCATTTTGATGTTATCCGGTGTAAATGTAAATCAATCTATAACCGCAATAGGTCCAGACTAAGCAAAAATAAAATTGAAAAAACCGGTGAAGAATAAGACTATTTTAAATTCATAATAACGCCAGCAACTCTAATTAAACGCTACTTCGAGCCTGAATTGTATTTGTTTGATTAATTTCCGGGGTTTCACACAGCCTGGATCGTGTATAAGTCATCGCTCAGTTTCATCAAAATAATTTTTTACGCCGCATCATGAACTCTTTTGCTGACATGGTGTAATGAACTAAGTGCGATTAAAAACCAATACACTCGCGAAAGGGCTTGGAGAGCTATATGCTGCTATTTTTATACCTTAAAATTTGCTTTTTATTGTATTAGAAATAGCTAAACAGTTAGCGTCTAGGTAAAATAGTGTTCTTTTTAGTTCATATATAATTCCATAAAGATACATGCGCACCTCTCAATTTCCACTTAGTACCGTTAAAGAAACGCCAGCCGATGCTGAAATTACCAGCCATAAATTAATGATTCGAGCAGGGCTTATTCGGAAGCTGGCTTCGGGTCTTTATACCTGGCTCCCTCTAGGCTTACGTGTACTTCGTAAAGTTGAACAGATCACGCGTCAGGAAATGCAAAAAGCAGGCGCACTGGAAGTGCTTATGCCAGCATTACAGCCAGCGGAATTATGGCAAGAAACTGGGCGCTGGGATAAATATGGCCCGGAATTGGCACGTTTAAAAGATCGTCATGATAGAGACTTTTGCCTGGGGCCTACGCATGAAGAAATTATTACCGATCTAGCGCGAAATGAATTAAAAAGTTATAAACAATTGCCGATCACTTACTATCAGGTGCAAACAAAATTTCGTGATGAAATTCGCCCACGTTTTGGCATCATGCGTTCGCGGGAATTTATCATGAAAGATGCCTATTCATTTCATTTAAACGCAGACTCTTTGCAGGAAACCTATGATATTATGCACCAGGCTTATACTAATATATTTAGTGGTTTAGGCCTTAATTTCCGAGCGGTAATTGCTGACTCTGGTTCAATTGGCGGCGCGGTTTCTCATGAATTTCATGTACTGGCCGATTCGGGGGAAGATGCTATTGCAATTTCGACAAATAGTCAGTATGCCGCTAATGTAGAAAAAGCTGAAGCTATTATGCCCGCCGGCGAGCGTGCTATCGCAAGCCAGGCACTGACATTAGTTGACACGCCAAACCAGCATAGCATTGAAGAACTGTCTTCCTTCTTGAATATTTCTGCACAGCAATGTCTTAAAACGCTCATTGTCCGGGGAAAGGAAGAGTCTTTGATAGCACTCTTATTAAGAGGCGATCATGAGCTTAATGAAATTAAAGCAGAAAAAATAGAGGGCATTATTACGCCACTTGAATTTGCAACTGACGAAGAAGTAATCAATGCTTGTCAATGTAAGCCAGGATCAATAGGCCCTATCGGCTTGAACATCAGAATCATCGCTGATCGAAGTGTCAGTCTGTTATCAGACTTTGCGTGTGGCGCAAACCAGGAAGGTAAACATTATACCGGCACCAACTGGGAAAGAGATTTACCGCTGCCGGCTGAAATTGCAGATTTACGCTCTGTCGTCGAAGGCGATCCTAGCCCGGATGGCAAAGGTACATTAAGCATTGTACGTGGTATAGAGGTCGGTCATATCTTTCAATTAGGCACAACCTATAGTGCTGCGATGAACGCTAATGTGATCAATGAAGCGGGTAAAAGTGAAACCATGACTATGGGCTGCTATGGTATCGGTATTTCACGTGTCGTCGCTGCAGCTGTTGAACAAAGTCATGATGAAAATGGCATAATCTGGCCGAATAAACTAGCTCCATTTGAAGTGGCTTTATGCCCTATGAATATGCATAAATCGGAACGTTTGCGAGAAGCAGCCAATATGCTCTATCAAGAACTTTGTGATGCAGGTATTGATGTGCTTTTTGATGACCGTAAAGTACGTGCTGGTTTTATGTTTTCTGATATGGAACTGATAGGTATTCCGCATCGTATAATTATTGGTGATCGTGGCCTGGATACTAATTCAGTTGAATATCGTGCACGCACTGATAGTGAAAATCAGGAAATTGCATTAGACGAAATTGTTGCCTTCATTAAAGAAAAAACTAACTAACATTACAATCTTGAATGATGGGCATGCATGCCCATCCTATTTCAGACAAGGAATTAATATGCCTAAAGCCAGTGAATTAAAACGTGGAATGATTATAGAAATCAATGAAACTCCCCATGCCGTTAAACTTGTTGATTCTCGGAGCCCTTCATCACGTGGCGCATCAACTCTGTATAAAATTCGTTACACGAATCTTAAAACTGGACAAAAACTGGATGAATCCTACAAAGGTGATGATTTTCTTAAAGAAGCAGACTGTATACGCGTAAAAGTTCAGTATTCTTATAATGATGGTGATAGTTATGTGTTTATGAACTCAGATGATTACAGCCAATACACGCTAAATGAAGATGAACTGGAAGGTCAGACAGGCTATATTACCGAGGGACTGGAAGGTATTACAGCATTGATTATGGATGGTAATATCCTGGGTATAGAACTCCCTGCTTCTGTTGATATGAAAATAATAGAAACAGCTCCAGGCATTAAAGGTTCTTCAGCAACGGCTAGAACAAAAGCAGCTGTTTTACCGACGGGTATTGAAGTTCAGGTGCCTGAATATCTGGAAACTGGAGAAGTGATAAAAATTAATACTGCAACCGGGAAGTATATGTCAAGGGCTTAATCGTAGGTATACTTACTTATAAAACATGAGGCTAATTAACAAATTTCATATTTTTTATGAATTTGTATTGATTGATTGATTGATTGATTGATTGATTGCTAGCTAGCACATAAAAACGAACCCATCAAATTTTTTGCTAGTCCACAACATGCCATGGATGGCGTGTAATAATTTACGCATCACAACGCAGACTGTTTATATTTTTTAAGCCATTTTCATTTGCAAAGGCTTAATCAACAAGACTTAATTTACAATACATTGAATTTTCTCATGTTTCTTTGAGAAGAATCAAGCTCCCTGCAAGACTTTTATACTTGCAAAAACGCATTCACAGCGTCACAAAATGCATCAGGCTGTTCTGCGTGTAACCAGTGTCCTGCTTTTGCTATCGTTTTAATCTCTGCCTTGGGAAATAAGTTATATATATTTTCTTTAGTTATATAATTAGAAGTTTCTCCCGCCAAAAATAATACTTTATCTGGATAAGGACTAAGCATATTAGTATCAGGAAAAGCGATAATATTATTTGCCGTGTTTGCAAAAATATCTAAATCAATACGCCAGGTATATTTTCCTTCTTTTAATACCAGATTTTGCAATAAGAACTGTCTGAAACTTGATTCGGGAATTGCTCCAGATAATAAATTATCCGCCTGCTTTCTATTAGTAAGCTGCTCTAAGGGCAATAATTTTAATGCCTGAATAAGATTAGCAAAGCTATGGCGATAACTGACTGGCGCGATATCGGCCACAATTAAATGATTAATTAGCTCAGGGCGCGATAATGCGAGCCACATAGCTGCTTTACCTCCCATACTATGACCTAATATATTTGCCTGAGCTAATTGCTGCTTATCGAGAAATAATTCAATATCAGCTGCCATGGAAGGATAATCCATTATTGCATCATGCGCTGATTCACCATGATTACGCATATCAAGAAGATAAATATGCTGATATTCCGCTAATTTTTTAGCAATTTGACGCCAGTTTCGCGATGAAGCAAAAAATCCGTGTAATATAAGTAAAGCTGGAGCTGTCGGCTCACCATACTCTTCAAAAGCAAGATTTATTGCTTTATTCATAAGCTTGACCAGATATTGTTGCGACGACTGTACGACTACCACCTTGATTGCGATGCTCACACAAATATATACCCTGCCATATTCCCAGGTTTAATCTGCCTTGAGTAATAGGTATATTAATACTAACACCTAATATACTACTTTTTAAATGCGCGGGCATATCGTCATCGCCTTCGTAATCATGTTGATAATAAGGCGCTCCTTCGGGAACAAAGACATTAAAATGGCTTTCAAAGTCTGTTCTAACAGTCACATCTGCATTTTCATTAATCGTTAATGATGCCGAGGTATGTTTAATAAATAAACTAAACAAGCCATATTCAATTTGATTGATATCCGGAATTGCCCGCAATATCTCACTCGTTATCAAATGAAATCCCCTGGGTTTTGCGGCTAGTTGAAATTCTTTTTGTATCCACATAATAAAGCTATTTAAAAAACATAAAAAAAGCGACTCTAATGGTCGCTTTTTTTAATTCGATAAGTTAAGCACTAAATCAAGAATTCAGATTTATCCCGACCCGACTCATTAAGCGCGCGCATCCATTTTGGCATAACTCCTCGTCCAGTCCATGTCTGGCTTGCATCATCAGGATTGCGATATTTAGGGGCTACTTTAGCACTTTTACGCTTGTGTATTTTTTCTGCTTCATGAATTTCAACTGTTACACCTACTGAAGCCGCCAGTGCTTTAATCTGTGTAAAAACTTCTTTACGCTGGCTTGCTTGTTTAATTTTCAATGCAGACTCTGCATTTTCTATCATTGATTGTAATTCATTGACAGATAAATTATTTAAATCAGTCATATTTGTTAACCTTTTAAAATACTATTATTCATTTAATGATTATCTTCATTCAGAAAAATAATCATTTGAGTTTAACTATAACAAAAATAATAAAAATTACTATTATATTTATCTTTTTTCGACTGAAAAATTAATTTTATGTAATATATCCCCTTGCTGGGTAATAATACGTACTTGCCACTGGCCTATAGAATTAAAAGGAAATAGTTTACTAGTAGAAATACGCCACTTATCACCTCTAATGTTAATTTTTCGTTTATAAATAGATTTACCTTCTTTTAACCATTGATGAAATACATAATCGCCTTGCATATTATTCACTTCAGTGAAATAAGTAACGCTTTGTGCTTTACTCGTATCGACAAGGATTGGTAATTTAATTTCACCATAAGGTTCTAGTTTATTAACTCCCTGCGCAAGTTGAGCGCGGCTAATATTAGGATTCAAATCTTGTATATTATTAGCTTGGATCTTTTGTACATTCTTTACAACTACTTCTTCTTGTATTGTTTGTTTGGCTATTTGCTCTGATGACTTAAGGGCTGACCTATCAGCTATGGATTGCTCAGTCATAGTTTTTCTTACAGAAACCTGTTGTTCATCTTTAACAACATCATCTTGTACTGGCGTTTTCTTAGGAGTCGTAATATTTGATGAACTTCCAATTGCTGGCTTGTTAATAGCAATTTCTTTGACGGAATCTACATTTTTTGCAACAAGTTCATTGTCTTCAGGGGGAGATTTTTCAGTATCGCTATCATCCAGACTACTAAAATAATATGCGGGAAGAATAACTAAAAGTGCTAACACGATGAGCGCATAAATAATTTTTTTAAAATTCCATTCAGATATCATTTCAAGCTCAGGCTCATCCATGATACGTCGTTCAGTTTTTGATTTTACTTTTAATATTGTTTTATCTGCTTTCATAAATTCATTTATTAGCGGCAAGTGTCTTTTATTGCATCAGTTATTTTTGAGCATCAAACATATACAAGAAAATAAACCAATCGACCATGAATTTCTTTTATACCATAACCTGCTGCATCTTCCATGTCTTACCCAAAGGGGAAATGATCCATTAGTCTATATACCTGTCTTCCCTGCTTAGGAAAAGAGATACGGGTTTTTTAGTACAAATTTATCAATCGTGCCGCCTTCCATGGCCGGCAGAATCCTATTCTACGATTGTTATAACACTCAGGTGTTAGCTGTTATAAGATAATTTATCACCAAAAGCAGCAGACCAATCCTTATTAAATCGCTCAACAGCTGGTTGTACCGCAGGAAAATTAACCATTTGCTCAATCACATCAACTGGCAATGTAATAGCTCCACAACCTGTTGCTAAAACGTCCATTACTTGTTGATTCGATTTAAAGCTTGCCGGTGTAAGAATGGTTGATAAATCATGCTGATTCAGCAAATGCTGAATTTCCGCACAAACGCCTACACCATCATTATTCAGCGTATCAATACGGTTAAGATAAGGTGACATGTAATCAGCACCATTGATTGCTGCAAAAAAACCTTGCTGTACTGTATAAATAGCTGTCGCTAAAGTACGTATATCAGTTGGTTGTAATCTCTTCATTGCAGCCAGACCAATCGGTGTAGCAGGAATTTTGACTACAATATTATAAGGCAAAGCTACCAGTTTATTAGCCTCTTCAATGATACCATCAACTGTAGTACTCAATGCTTGTACGAAAAGCAGTGCGTCTTCGCCTAAAACTTCAACGATAGCTGGCAATACATAATTAACCCCTTTACCAGAACCTGCCATAATAGATGGGTTTGTTGTAACCCCTGCTACAGGTAAGTATTCATTAATTTCAGCGATTTTTTTTACATCAGCCGTATCAAGTAATAATTTGAACATATTGCTTATTATCCTCTATTTTTAGTTTAGTTTTCAGATTGTGATTGTATGGCTGTCATAACAACTGTATTAACGATATCAGTTACTGTACAGCCACGACTTAAATCATTTACAGGCTTATTCAAACCTTGTAAAATTGGTCCTATTGCTATTGCCCCCGTAGAACGTTGCACCGCTTTATAGGTATTATTCCCTGTATTTAGGTCAGGAAAAATAAACACATTCGCTTTCCCTGCCACTTCACTATTAGGTAATTTTGTCCTGGCAACGCCAGCATCAACGGCTGCATCATATTGCATAGGACCTTCTATTTTTAATTCAGGATGTGCTCGCTTAGCTATAGCCACTGCCTGCCGCACTTTATCCACTGCCGCCCCCTTACCAGACTCTCCCGTGGAATAAGAAAGCATTGCAATGCGTGGCGATATATTATACATCTTTGCCGTCTCTGCTGCACTCACCGCAATATCGGCTAATTGTTGTGCATTAGGGTCAGGATTGATCGCGCAATCACCATAAACCAACACTCTATCTTCCAGACACATAAAAAACACACTGGATACTATTGAAGTGCCTGGCTTGGTTTTGATAATTTGAAAAGCGGGGTGTATCGTATGCTGTGTAGTATGTACTGCTCCTGAAACCATGCCATCAGCATAATTTAAATGCACCATCATGGTTCCAAAATAGCTTACGTCAGACATAATATCATAAGCCATATCATAAGTAATGCCTTTCTCTTTACGTAGATTAAAATACGCTTCGGCATATAAGGCTCGTAATTCAGATTTTAAAGGATCGATAATATTAATATCGTCTAATTGCAGGCCGAGACTCTGAATTTTTTGCTGTATTTTATCGACATTACCTAAAAGAGTAATTTTTACAACTTTTCTCAATAGTAAAATTTGTGCCGCACGTAACACCCGCTCTTCGTCACCTTCAGGTAAGACAATATGCTGGATATTCTTTTTTGCGCGCTGTATTTGCTCATATTCAAACATCAAGGGAGTTACCCTCTCAGGGTGATCAGCACTGATACGCTGCCTCAGTTCCGAAAAATCCAGGTTCGCTTCAACAAGACCTAATGCTGTCGCAATTTTTCGTTCATCTTGTGAATAAAAGCGTGATTTTACATCTTTTATTTGTATAGCTGTTGAAAAAGTATCATGCTTAACCCATAAAACAGCAAAAGGTATATCAGCTAAACCCGCTAATAAATGCTGTACTTGAGTCGCTGTCTCTTGCTTGCCTGTTAACAACAATCCTGCTATCTTTGGATAATTGCTAGAAGTATAAGCCATAAAACAGCTAAGAATAATATCAGCACGATCGCCTGGCGTCATAATTAAATCGCCCTCTTCCAGAAGCTCGAGAAAATTAGGCACCTGCATGGCTGCCACTTTATAGTTATTCACCAGCCTATTTAGAGTTTGCTTATTTCCAGTCAAGACTTGCGCACTTAGCTGGCTGGAAATATTACCCATACTTGGCTTAAATAAAGATGGCTCAACCGGCACAATATAAACGGGAAATCGACTCTCAGGTTTATGACTAAAACGTTTACGCAATGTCTCAACTTGTTCGACAGCAACGGCATTTATCACGCAAGCCAGTATATCACAGTGAAATTCCTGCAAAGCATGCTTAAGCCGGCTAACAGCATCAATAATTTGTAAATTATTACGTCCTTGCCCTTGCACAACCGGCATAATCAGGCAACCAAGATTATTCGCAAGATCCGCATTAAAATCAAATTCAAAAACAGAATCATCGCCCACATAATCTGGCCCAACACATAATACATGCTCGCACTGCTCACTAAGTGCTCGAAATTTAGTTAAAATTCTTTTTAATAATTCATCATAATTATTATTTTCAATTAACTCCTGTGCGTCTTTCATCTGACAGCCATACATAGCATCATATGAAAACTCAATCTGATACTTATTTTTTACCAGTTGAATTAATTCGTCCTGCTTTTCCTGCGTTTCAATAATCGGCCTAAAAAAACCGATTTTGCCTGCATGACCGGATAACATATCCATTATCGCCAACATAATTATAGACTTTCCACTTCCCTGTTCGGCACCTGTTACATAAATATTCTGTTTGTTCATTAATTAATCGGCTTTTTAAAGCACTCCAAACAACCGCCATTCCAAAAACTCACATAGGACGTTTTCGAGGATTGTATAGTGAGGTTTGTAATGCGAAGATAGGTGATAAAAACGACGTATAACCCCGCTGCATTAGCAACGTAGTTATCGGTAAAACAATAAAAACAGCCCAGCACTTTACTATTGCTGAATATAAGCCAGGAATTTGAAAACTTTATGACAATTTATTGTCTAGATATTATTAAATTAATCCTCAAAAATAAACATGATTAATCAAGTCTGGTTAATATCAATTTTTATATTTTAGCACTAATTGCTTGATATATACTTCGTGTTAACAATTCTTTTTTGCTATTTCATTTTGAAAAAATACCGGTTAACTCTTCGGGGTCGAAATCATCCACCTGAATGGCCACTAATCTGGCTTGCTCCGCTGCGCTCAGTATATCTGCTTCAATCTGGCTAATGATATTCTTAGCCAATGCACTTTTGATAGTGGACAAGATTGGACCTTTTTCTAACTTCCCTTGTTTTTGTGCCGCATGTATTTTAACTTCAACCGGAGTTGCGGATAATACCGCTTTAAATGCTACTTCTATCCTGCCAGTAGCATCTTCCGGATTGCCATTAATATAAATACCTGAGGTTAAACGATCCCGAACCGGGCTATCGTTTAAAAGTAACTGAGCAAGTTGTCCAATAAGCTTATCTTGAGGAGGCGAATAAGGCTTTCCCAATGGAAATAACACGCTACGTAATATTAGCGCAGGTATACGCGTGGGCAGTAGCCAGAAAACAGCCAGTAAGGACTGCTGGGCACGATGTAAGCTATATTGGCAAGCCCAATCCAGGAGTGCAATATCATGTTTTTGTGAACCTTGGTCTTCAAAGTGTTTGAGCACACATGAACACAGATATAAGTGACTAAGCACGTCAGCAAAACGCCCCGAGACTCTTTCTTTGCGTTTTAATTTACCGCCCAGCGTTAGCAGTGCAAAATCTGCAGTCAGAGCAAAACTACTACTAAGGCGAGCAAGTTGCTGGTAATATCGACGCGTATTTTTATCCCCTGGTGTTGCCCTGAAACGAGCATTACTCAGCCCAAACCAAAAACTCCTGCCCATATTTGCCAGGAAAAAACCGATATGCTTACATAATACCTTGTCAAAATCTTTTAAGGCTTTATTGTTATCCGTTTCATTCAATGCCGTCATTTCGCTCTGTATATAAGGATGACAACGCACCGCCCCCTGACCGAAAATCATCATAGTGCGAGTCAAAATATTCGCACCTTCCACAGTAATTCCCACAGGTATAATTTGATACAGCCGACCGATATAATTTGACGGCCCTAAACAAATACCTGATCCCCCTTGAATATCCATGCCATCATTGATAATACGACGCATTCCTTCAGTTAACTGATATTTGACAATGGCTGAAATAACCGCAGGTTTATGCCCTGCATCCAGTGCAGCACAGGTAACCTGGCGCGCTGCATCCATTAAATATGTCGTGCCTGCCATACGAGCCAGCACTTCTTCTATACCCTCGAAATCACCAATCGGTAAATTAAATTGCCTACGTATACGCGCATAGGCGCCACTATTACGACAAACGAACTTAGCGGCTCCAACACTTAGCGCTGGCAAGGATATCGCACGCCCTGTAGACAGACATTGCATTAGCATTTTCCAGCCTTGCCCCACTTGCTCGGAACCACCAATAATCCATGCTATCGGGATAAACACATCTTTCCCCCAATTAGGTCCATTCTGAAATGCGGAATCTAATGGAAAATGCCGTTTACCTATTGAAACGCCTGCTGTATTTGTTGGTATCAGCGCCACAGTAATGCCTAATTCCTCTTTATCACCCAATAAATGTTCTGGATCATAGAGTTTAAATGCCAAACCTAATACTGTCGCCACAGGTCCCAGGGTGATATAGCGTTTTTCCCAATTTAAACGGATACCTAATTGTTCTTTGCCTGCAAATTCAGCATAACAAAGTACGCCGGTATCAGGCATTGCCCCTGCATCACTTCCAGCCTCAGGCCCAGTCAGTGCAAAGGCTGGTATTTCTTTACCCTCTGCCAGACGTGGCAGGTAATGGTTTTTTTGTTCTTCACTACCATAAGCAAGTAGCAATTTAGCAGGCCCCAAAGAATTTGGTACCATGACTGTGACGGCAGCAGAGGTACTACGGCTGGCGATTTTCATAACAATCTGAGAATGTGCAAAATCACCAAACTCTAGCCCTCCATATTGTTTAGGAATAATGATGCCACAAAATCTGTTTTGTTTAATAAAGTCCCAAACTTCCACAGACAAATCACGACG
Source organism: uncultured Methylomonas sp. (assembly GCA_964459125.1). Lineage (GTDB taxonomy): Bacteria > Pseudomonadota > Gammaproteobacteria > Methylococcales > Methylomonadaceae > Methyloprofundus. Next base: position 12,874 of record CAYWLM010000004.1, read on the forward strand.
ATTATGAGTAATATCCCAGTCATCTAACATGCCACACAACGCTTCCACTGGACCATTGATAAAAGCATTCTCCTCATCGGTCAATCTTGCAGCAGGCAATTCTTTGAGTTTTTGCCAATCAGGATTACCCGTAAATAATTCAGCATCCCACCAGGTATCCCCTGCTTCCAGAGCCTCGCGCTCGGTTTGCGACATTTTAGGCAAAGCTTTACGCATTTTATTGAACAGTGGACGAGTGAGAAGATTACGTCGTACCGGTGTTACAAACATGCTACTGATCAAGATTAAGATAATAAACAAGACTAATTCAGACATTGGGATACCTCTATATTAATTTCTGAGCGGTTTTCCGGTTTTCAGCATATGCTCCAGTCGAGCCAGCGTACCTGGCTGTTGCACCAGATATATAAAGCTTTCAAGCTCCAAATCAAGCATATTCTGCTCAGTTAAAGGCTGCGTAATATCGGCATCACCACCACTTAATACCCGCGCCAATTGCTGGGTTATTTGTACATCATATGCAGACGCCTGGCCTGCCTTATGTAGTGAATCTATTGTGATAGCCAGAGCTGACCAGGCACTTTTCCCAGGCAGTGGATAAGCAACTTGCTCTGGTATTTGGTAATCACTTACCAAAGCTAGTGCACGTGCTTTAGCATCAGCCAGTAAGCGTGATTTATTCATGCTAATAAGATCAGATTTGGCCATATATAATAATTCTTTAGCTTCCTGAGCCGATCCGGATACTTTAGCAAGCCCAATAGTTTCAAAAGTTTGCGCAATCGCTGGCATTGGACCTCCGGGACGTTTTGGTAATTTTAACCAACGCCCTAAAAGTTCTTTACAGCCCCCCCAGGCGGGCACCAGACCAACACCGACCTCCACAAGCCCCATATATAACTCAGCATGCGCCTGAATAGCATCACAGTGAAGTAAGATTTCACAGCCGCCACCTAAAGCCAGTCCAGAAGGTGCTGCAACGACGGGAAAAGGCGCGTATTTTAATGCTCGAAAGGTATTTTGACCTAATTGTACTATCGATTTGACAGTATCCCAATCCTCTCCAAGAATAGCAGGTGCCAATAAGTTTAAATTGGCACCTGCTGAAAAATGTTCACCTTCATTATAAATGACCAGAGCTTTGTATTCAGCCGAAACTAGAGCAATACTTTGCTGAATCAAGCCCATCGTATCAGGATTCTGTGTATTCATTTTGCTATGAAATTCGAGACAAACGATACCATCGCCAATATCCCAGAGACTGGCTGATGCATTTTCCAGAATAGCTGGTTTTTGTAATTTGATATCACTCAGCAGTAATACCCCATCTGCACGCTGTATTGAGTGGTAATTGCTCGACTTATCCCGGTATTGCAGAATACCTGACTCGCTACGGTATAAGCTTTGCCCATTAACAATAAGTTCAGGCAAAGGCTGTTGCTCTGGTTGTATTTTTTGCATAAACCATTCGACACCTAGACGATCTAATAGTTCAAATGGTCCATACCGCCAGTTATAACCAAGCCGCATTGCACTATCTATGGCATCAATATCATCTGCAATTTCCGGGATTAATTCCGCAGCATAAATAAAGGTTGCTGACCATACTCGCCATGCATAGATACTAAGCGCTTCATCAGCTTCAAGAAATTGCCTTAAATCAGCCGGCTTATGTGTTATTCCTTCGATTTTAAAACGTTTGCTCAGATGATAAGTACCCCGCTGTAGATCAATCGCCTGTTTAATTTTTATTTTACCATCGGCTTGCAAACGATAGAAACCTCCTTTGCCCTTTCGTCCAGTGTTGCCCGCTGTAATCATGGTTTGTAATATCTGCGGCACCTCTGTAATGCTATGTAAACGGTCTTCAGGCTTTAAAACCTGTTTAAAATTATTTAGCACATGCGGCATTAAATCCAGCCCAATTAGATCTAACAAACCAAATATGCCCGTTTGGGGAATACCGAACAGGCTCAATGCAGCATCACATTGTTCGACACTCAACTTAAGCTCAATGGCTTCTAATACTGCCGTTTGCATCCAGAATGTACCAATTCGATTGGCAATAAATCCAGGTGTGTCTTTACAAAGTACATTGCCTTTTCCTAAATTAACATCAGCAAAATCACTAACAGCTTGAAATAAATCTTGATCCAGGTCAGCTGAAGTCACTAACTCCAGCAAACGCATATAACGCGGCGGGTTAAAAAAATGGGTAATCATAAAACGCCGTTTAAAGCTATCTGCCTGCTTAGCGGTTAATATATTCAGCGGCAAAGTTGAAGTATTTGAGGAAATCAGAGTATTAGGCCCACAGATACACTCTAGCTTTTCATACAATTCCTGCTTGATGTCCGGATTTTCAATCACAGCCTCTATCACCCAGTCGACCTCGGCCAAATGCTCTAAATCGTCTTCTATATTACCCGCAGTAATCAATCGAGCATTTTTGTTATGCATAAACGGCGCTGGCTTGGTTTTTAGCATTTTTGCTATCGCACCTTCTGCAATAGCATTACGCTGGTTGCTGTCTTTAGCCACAACATCTAGTAAATAGACTGGAATTCCAGCATTGGCAATATGAGCGGCAATACCACTTCCCATCACCCCCGCACCAATAACAGCTACTTTTTCAATATTCATGACACTGCCTCCAATATCGTGGCAATGCCTTGACCTCCTCCTATACATTGAGTTGCCAGTGCAAATTGTTTATTTTCACGCTGCAATAGACTCGCTGCTTTACCGGTGATTCGTGCACCAGTCGCACCTAAGGGATGTCCTAAAGCGATTGCTCCACCATCAATATTCAGCTTTTCTGCAGCGATAGGTAAATCCTGTAATACCGCCAGACTTTGTGCAGAAAAAGCTTCATTGAGTTCAACTATGTCCATATCAGACAGAGATAAATTAGCCCTTTGTAGTGCTTTTTTTGTTGCCGCAACAGGACCTATACCCATAATTTCTGGCAGACAGGCGGAAACGGCAATCGATTTAATACGCGCTAATTTCGCTAATCCATGAATATCAGCATACTCCTCACTACAAACCAGCACTGCGGCAGCGCCATCGGTTAGCGGTGAAGAGGTGGCGGCGGTCACACTACCATGAGATGAAAATGCTGGTTTAAGCTCGGCCATGCTCTGCGCGTTAGAATCAGGACGCAGACATGTATCCTGAATAATTTGCACCCCGCGACTAGATAAGATTGGAATAATTTCATCGTCCAGCAGACCTTGCTGCTGAGCTATAGCGGCTTTTTGCTGACTCAATAGAGCAAAAACTTCCTGATCAAACCGCGAGATATGATATTTATTTGCCAGATTTTCGGCTGTCTCACCCATATTGATATAAGCTTGGGGATAGCGTTGATATAGCTCTGGGTTAGGTAAATAATTGAACCCTCCCATAGGAATCCGACTCATCGACTCAACACCTGCACAAATAAAGGCGTCACCAGCATTCATCTGGATTGCACCCGCAGCGAAATGTATGGCCTGCATAGATGAACCGCAGAAGCGATTAATCGTTACTCCCGCAATACTAATCGGCAGCTCTGCTAAATAGACGACCAGTCGTGCCATATTCATGCCCTGCTCTCCTTCAGGGAAAGCACAACCCAGAATTAAATCTTCTATATCATTTGCATCAATACCTGATTTAACAATCAATGCTTTCACGACTTGTGCGGCCATATCATCAGCTCTAACAGTCATTAGAGCACCTTTATTAGCCGGAGTGAACGGCGACCTTACGTAGGCTGCAATTACCACGTTTTTCATGAGACTATCTCCCGTGTTGGAAAAGACTGTACTTGTAAATTTTCATTCGCCAGAAGGTGACTTTGCTGCTTTAAAAAGTCGTCAATCAAGCACCATGTATTGTCGATATTTTCCATTAATATGCCATGTCGATCGGCATGTATGATATGTAATTTTTTGTCTATTGCACCTAGTTTTTCAAACACAGTCTGGGCACTCTGAATTGACACTACAGGGTCCTGATCAGCATAGATCAATAGACTAGGTACTTTTACATCAGGCAATAGCTTTTCTAATTCCTGGATTAACATGCGAAGTTCGTACAAAGCCCTGACAGGCGTATTGTGATAATTAATATCGGGATGTTCAGGGGCGTTTTCGATAAAGGGCTTTACACCTTCAAATGATGACATCCATTGCACAAAAGTATTAGTATTATGTACCAATGGAACTAGCATAAAACTAGAATTTACAAATTTTATCGGAACCGATACAGCTACTACGCCTAGTATTTCGCTATGACTTTCCGCCGCGAGTTTCAATCCCAAGGCCCCCCCAGTTGAAAAACCTATGACAAATATCTTAGGACAATGTGCTAACAAAATATTGAAACCTTTTTGCACGCTTTGAAACCATTGCTGATAACTCAATTTTCTTAAAGCATAAGGTGAAGTGCCGTGCCCCTGAATTCTAATACCCAGCACTGTATATCCCTGTCGTGCAAGGTAGTGACCATACTCACGCAATTCAGCCGGGCTGGCTAACAGACCATGTATCAATAATATTCCATAGCCATTAGGTTCTTTAGCCTGAATAAAAAATGGAGAGGGATCCGCCGTTACTGTTTCCAGTTGCTCTGTTATAGCATCACTGGTTTTAGGACTAAAGCTTTGTCGTTCAAAAGACAGGTTAATTTGCTCATCTTCAAAATGCCAGGCTGCTAATTGGCATGGGTCAATATTAGAATAGCTCCGCTCAGCATCCATTACGTGATTACGAATAGTGCGTAAAGGTTGAACTTCGTTGTTATACACGGCAATTGGATTTTCCAGGCGAATCTGGTCAAAATCATGATCGGCACATAATTTGGGTAAAAAATGATAACACCCCTCCTGCTCACTAATCAGTCCAGCATCTTTTGCAATACAGATAAATTGATCAAAACGCGAATTAGTTCCGTAAACCAGATCACCGTAATCATAAGGATTTAACAAACTGCGATGTAAATGAATAGTTGTTTGTTTCTGTAAGGTTTTAATGGCAATATACAGCACTGTATAAAATTGCTGTTTAGAGATTTTTTGCCGGTTAGCACTGATAAGGCTCATGATTAGCGTCGAAGCTAAATGACTTAGATTCACCGTTACATTTGCATAGATACTATGGGTATACTGATTGCGCGAACACTTTGCGTTATTGACAAAATAATGGCCTAACAAACGTTCCTGCCAATTCCTGGGTGCAGTCTTTAGTCTGAAGACATCATCCAGTTCAACAATATTTGGTGCCACTTTATCCATCATATAATGTGTATGTTTACCCCAGACACAACATGGATTAACAGGCTTTCCCATGCGTATATCCATATCTGTATCCTTGAGCATAATATTACTTTCGATTAATAATTCTTCAGATTGCCGCAGAGTCATTCCTTTAGAAAGCATTTCCACGCTTTTAAACAACAGGTTTTCCGACACACGAATTGGGTAAAAGGTAATATTGGAAGGCACAATTAAGGTAGGCTTAAGCGCTGAAGCCATAAGTTCGTCAAGGTTTTCAAATTTAAGCAGTTCTTTCCAGTGCTGCAAGCGATCCATATCCTTTTTTTTAAAAGCATAACGAATAGCGGCTTTTAAAGCTTCCACACCCTGCCCTAAAACAGCAGGGCCAGTATGTTGCTTGCGCCTATTACCGGCAATGCGCGAATAGATACTATAGTGGCCTTGTTTATCGATAACACGACGATCTTTTACCATGCCACCTTCTGGAAAAATGATGACTTTACGACCGCGTAATATTTGTCCCGCTAACATAGCAAACAGACGTGGATGATTGTGCGGGTAAACGCCTACTTGTTTAAGATAATTTGACAAAAAGTTAGTTTCATTAAAAAACTCAGCCGATGCGATAGCGCAACTATAAGCACCGGTTTTTTCATACAGCAGGAATTGAGGAATAAACGTTTCGAAACGGGAGAAATGATTGAATAAGAAAATATCACCGTGAAGGGTTTGCTTGTCGGCAAATAATTTGAGGTTAACACTCAGTAATTTTTTAACCGCAGCAAACAACATAACCGAGCGCTTGTAATAGGCACTATCAATATCAGGCCAGTCTTCAGGGTAGTTCGTCTGTTTCATGGTAACCTCTTCTTTGCCCAGTACCTAAAAAGTAACCGGATGGTTTTGGGCTTAGTCAGTTTATTTAATAGTTCTTATCAATGCTATCGATGAGTCGAATTTGTTACTAATTACTTACAATATAGTTTGAAGTACTTAAAATATCCAGTTTGGCAAACATTTTCTCATGCACCAATACACTAAAAGTTTTTGAATCTCCCGTCCGTATGACTTGCCGAAAGATTATCGCCGAACCAGAAACCTGGGTTTCTTGCACCAGGTTAGCAAAAGTTGACTAAGCTGTAGTTTTACTTGCTCAAGTCTGGGCCTAAAGAAATGCCTAACACCCCCTTAGACATTATCCACAACTGACTTGCAAATATTGTGGCGTAACTATAACTATCGGACACTCGATAATATGTGAGTTCTAGACAATTAAACTTGATTTTACTGCTACTGAAAACCAGAGCCTAATAAGAGCCTAATATCGGTTATGTAAATTAAATCGCTAGCGTGATCATCAAAACTGCTTATGAGTGGCTAAGATCGTTGTTCGGCTTAAAATCAGATTTAGTAGAGACTTTTACACGAAGTATTCGGCATAATTTGGTAAGCAAGAAGTATATCAAACAACCATAAGAAAACGATTATGGCCAGGAAAACGTATCTCAAACTAGTTTATGCGATGCACAAATACAGCATGATTTCATGGTAATAGAAGCCTATCAAAGTCTCTCCCTACGTCAAAATACAGTCAATTTCAATTTAGATGAAGATGGCTGCATTAAAGCAGTCGATTGTAGGCCGAGTAACAAGCATAGCTCGCTTTAATGGAAGTCAGAAAGAAAATGAATTATTCACAGATAAAGGCTACGCCAGTAACAACAGGATATATTTTTTAAGGGATATAAATCAGACCCAGCACAAAGAAAAAAATCAATCACTGGCACCGAAATACAAAATCACCAATGGTCAAGTATTTGCAGTATATTTCAGTGTGTTTTTGGAGTTCTAAAACGACACCATGCAAGCAGAAAAACACATTACCTGGGAATGCAAAGATATAAAACACGTTTCATGTTGACTACAATCGCATACAATATAAAAACGAACCCAATAACAAGGCTAAAATGTGCTCAGACAGGGTAAATCTATTAAAGAAGCAAAAAAAGGGAGAAATCGACAAGTAGCTAATATTTAATAAAATATATTTTTTAAAAATATGACTATTACTCAAATAGACAACGATTTACTGCTTTGTGCAAAGGTCTCATGCAAATATATTACAATGTAATATCTACAGGTGATTCTTTACAGTAACCGTATAATTACACCTCATCAAACATAATATTTACATGGCAAAATTAAACTTTTTATTACATCACTGCAGCTTAATGATTTCTGATTTAGAAGCTTCGACTAAATTTTATACAGAAATCATTGGCTTACAGCAGGTAGCACGACCTGATTTGGGCTTTCCTGGTGCCTGGTTTCAGTTAGGTGAGCATCAACAATTACATATTCTATTATTAGATAATATAGATCCAACAACAGGAAGACCTGAGCATGGTGGTCGCGACCGGCATGTTGCGTTAACGGTCGATAATTTTGATTTAGTACGTCATTCTCTGGATAAAAATAATATTTTTTATACAATGAGCAAATCCGGGCGTAAAGCTCTATTTTTTCGTGATCCTGATGCCAATGCAATTGAAATTATTGGCCGAGATTAATATATACTTCGTATAGTCACATTTGCGGTTTTCTTGCGACCTATTTTTGCCTATAGCTGCTTTGCTGAAACAGTTGCGTAGCTTGCCATACGCCTGTTTCAACGCCTTGCTCTCGACCAAAATCAACTCACTGTAAAATCCGCAACCGTCACCGCGCGAAGTATGGCAATCGATTATAGGTTCAAATTCATTCGTATAAAAAATATGATCAAATATTTCCCAAGCTCAACTCACTATTTATTATTCTCAAGACAATAAACGATGGATTTCTTTTCCTTACACCTGCCTGCATCTTTTTTTAACTGGTTTACGCCTATTAGCACCAGCTATGCTCTAATTATTGCAGCTGAAATGGGCGACAAAAGCCAACTGGTTTGCATGACCCTGGCAGCCAGACACCGTGCTATGCCTGTTATTCTAGGGGCTATCCTAGCTTTTTCCTTACTCAATACCCTGGCTGTCATCTTTGGGCTAGCCATTGCAAACTGGGTTCCTGCTTATATTGTTGCCACACTTGTCTGCATTCTTTTTGCTACCTTTGGAATTCACGCATTATTTTTTAACGGCGTTGAAGATGATGCAGAGCAGCTACAAGAGAAAAGTGGTCATAATCTTTTCTTTACCACTTTCTTGTTAATTAGCGTAGCTGAATTCGGTGATAAGACTCAGCTTGCTGTTGTTGCATTGAGCAGCACTGCCCTGCCTGAGGCAATCTGGATCGGATCTACGCTCGCTTTAGCTAGCACCTCAATTTTAGGTGTTATTGCTGGCCGCACTTTGCTAAAAAAAATACCACTGACTTTATTACATCGTTTGAGTGGCTTTCTTTTCATTGTTTTAGCTGGTTTCGCGGCTTATCAAGCTTATTCCCATTTTTATGCGACCTTTGATTCTTTTCCCCAATTCTTAAGCACTGTACTTTAGGTGTGTCACTTTTTCCACTTGCACTAAAAGATTCATTTTCTCTGGTCTCTACAAATGTAGCTTATGCAATTCAGTATTAGCCATAGCGACAAAGTCATGTTTTTTTAGGGAACACCTAAAAGAGACATGGGCTATAGTCAAGTGTAGTGTATAGCTTAACCAAGTGACATCCTGTTCTTGATCATCCGTTTGTTTAATTCCGTCGGCAACAAGACGCCGGTTATGACGTCAGCTAAATGTTTAAACAATAACACCAACTATAGAAATACTACTAACTTTTGCATCTGTAAAGCTTAAATCAGCATAATTGCTCTTTCTTTGACTATAAACCCAACGTGCATTTTTGTAATGCATGCATGCAAAGTGATAAATTGTTCCTGTCAGTGCATTTTTGACCGTCGTTTTGAGGGGAGTGGTATCTTTGGCATCCTTCATCTGGAGCTAAAAGTAGTTAACACTTTATTAGGGTGATCTATCGTCATCAATCGCGATAACAGAGTTTCAGGGCATCTTCACTGATCTATTTCTTCAACAAAAAGGTGTAAAAAAATTATAATTACGTGCTATACTTTCAATCGATTTTAATATCAAAATCTCAACAATGGATTTATAACCAAGCTATATCACCATTAAACATTGAAACATATTGTGTTTCAATGAGAAGCTTTATTTCATGCTGCTTACTGATTAGATACTTAAAACCGCATTAATTTAAGGATTCCGTATTTAACAATGACAGAGCTATAACTAACAGAAGGAATATAAATGAGAAATATAAAATTACAATTTTTAGTTGCATCTTTTGCTCTAATCATTACAAATAATGTTAACGCAGCTGGAGATACTTTTCCAGCCCCTCACTCTGATCTTACTTTAATTTCTGAGACCGGAAATAATTCCAGTACTCCTGAGCCTGGCCTATATCCTGGAGTAGCTACAAGTTCACATCACGTTTCAATTCCTTACACCACTACATCCAATGTTGCAACCGCAATATTAAATATTTGCCTGGCGGATGATCTATCAACCACTTTTGGTCGAACAATTGACGCTCCAATGGAAAACGCGATTGTTGCTAATATAATGGGGACTAATCCAATATCAAACGTCACCTTTCCCGTTCAACCAAATCCTTTTTCTCCTTCTGTTGTTCCCCCTGTTATTACTGAAGCTCAAGTTATCGTCGCAACTAATGCAGGAATAGAAAACCCAAGTTTACCTCCAGCGCCAGTTGCTCCTTGTATAAATTATCCTGTCGATGTAAGCTCTATAATAAAAAGTGAGGGAAGTGGCACTCTTGAATTTGATTTACAAGTTTCAGCAATATACGAAAACCTTGAAGCTCCTGATCTTGCATACTTTATGATAGTTGCTGCAGGCAACTTGAATCCACCACCACCAATTTTCTTTGTCTGGGAAGACTATGTTTATGAAAGTGCTGAGCTTGTCGTTACATACAAGGTAGGTACACCTGGACCTGGACCTGAAACTGAATCTGCACCTAAGAATATACCTACTCTATCTGAATGGTCTATGATTCTAATGATGCTTGGTTTGGCCGGTTTTGCAGCAATACGACTTAAACGGTCGTAGAAAATAAGTTATTCTAATCATCTTATATCGTCGTTATTATAAATCTGCGGCTTGGTTTATACGTTTAAGTGACTTTCAATAAATAATTACACCATTATTTTTCGCAAAAGCTGCATCGGATTATCCGGTCTTTGTGAAAAATAGTGGTAATCAATATATTTGCATCACCCCATGTATGCGTACCGCTTGTTTATAGCAGCATAAGATATAAGCTAGCGTGGCTTTTAGTACTGAGGTAAAGGGCAGACCATCCAGATAGCTGAACTTTTCTCATTATGCTCTGAGAAGGAGTACCTCCCTGTTTACGAAAAGTTGTTCTCACATAGATGAAGTCTTAATAACGGTTTCAATTAGATATTCCGCTATCAATCCGGACAAGTATTCCTCTTCACCAATTCAGACACTAACGCAATACCCCCTCTTAAAAGCTGTTAGAGCATCTATAATAGCGAATTTATATATGAACTACCGCTAACCGAAGTATTTATTACTAGCAAAGCGTCATCGCTGTCTTAAGCATCAACATAAAATGCATGCGCTTAGTGATCAAAACATATGGCTCTGTCACCGTTAAATTTGGAATCCTTAATTAATTCGGCCTTGAGAACCTAAGCAGTAAGCAGCATGAAATAAAGTTTCCCTATGAAACACAATATGTTTCAATGTTTAATGGTGACATAGCCAAACATAAACGTAAAGGTCAACCCCAAACGCCCTGCAAGCTTGTTTTAAGATATGCACAATTAATAACCCTCCCTATTTCATGCGCTACTGATTAAAAATCGAATGCGTGTCCCAGCACACCGATCGCAAAACATTTTGCGTGTTTTAATTATTCACGGTACATTAATCCTCAGTTTTTTTCAAACACTCTGGAATATTTTATATTAGTTTTGTGTAACGTTCGATAAACCAATAGTAATAGTAAAGGGAGAAGTATGCCAAGCACAACAGGTATGAAGGGTGGGGGGGGGTATTATAACGCTCACTCGAAAGAACAACGCTCTGCATTGGAGGCATTTCTTCCATGGATAGAGGAAGCCATTGCAGACTTGCCGATATCACCTGACAACCAAAATTCACTGAGCATTTTGGATATTGGATCTTCTGAAGGAGGAAATGCTATTTACGTTATGAATCGTCTGATCAGCAGACTTCGTTGCCAATCCGACCTGCCAATAGAAGTGTTTTTTAACGATCTTCCGACCAACGATTTCAATCAGCTATTTACCAATCTTTTCCCTGACGGGCAAGCCAGCCCTGTCAGGCGCTAATGTCTTTCCCTGTGCAATTGGTGGCACAGCATACGGCCGTATTGTTCCTCCTCAAAGCCTGCAAATTGCCACCACCTTTAACACAATCGGATGGCTTGAAAAAAAACCGGATGACAGGCTACCGAATTATATTCTCCCAATGGGACCCGGGCCATTAGCATCGAGTAAAGACGTATCGGTTACCGAGAGTGAACGAGCACCTTTCCGGATTCAAGCCGCAAATGATCTGCACCGTTTCTATGCAGCACGAGCCGAAGAGCCTGTCTATGGCGGTAAACTCCTTATCCAGGTGTTCGAGCTTATCGACCAGTAATGGCATTTATGATGTGCTAAGCGATTCGGTTCTTGATTGTGTCGAGGAAGGAATATTCCAGCGCGAGGTATATGAAGAACTTGTCTTTCCAATCTATTTCAGGACTCTCGGGGAGTTACTCGCACCTATTGAAGCAGACTCATGGTTAGCTAAGACTTTTCGTGTTGAGAAAGCCGAGACCCGCGAGGTTTCAGTCCCATTTAATGTGGCGCTCAACGATAATGGCGATAAAGTTACATGGGCTCGCAGCTACACTGGATTCTTGCGTGCCTTTTCAGAGTCAATTCTTGCCTCAGCATTACCTGCCGACCTTCCTCTGGCAGAAACGCTAGACAAGATCTATTACCGAGTGGAACATCGACTCATCGCCAATCCTGCTAGCTATGAATTTCACTACATTTCTATTGCAGCATTGCTCACTCGTATCTGAATTATACTCTTGCTATATAACGACAAAGGATAGGACCTGCTATAGAATTATGCAGAAAAATGATTAATGAGCTAAAAATATCAAGTTGGCAGGCCCTTTCTACGCGCGCACCAGGCCTCCAGCATTGGTCCAAGGTTTTTGACAGATGAATACCAAAATACCAGCACTTTATTGGTATTTGTTAACATTGGATGATATACCATAAGGCATAAAAAAACCCGCTAAGCCTTTCAGCTTGCGGGTTTTAAAACCGTATGACACGGTATGATTCTGTGATTTGGTGCCGATGGCCGGAGTTGAACCGGCACGACTTGCGTCACCACCCCCTCAAGATGGCGTGTCTACCAATTTCACCACATCGGCTTTTTCTGTGTTATGGAGTCACTACGTCTTCTTCAATAACAACGTCATCAACTACAATCTCAGGTACCCCTTCTTCAGTAACTACATCGTCTATGATGACGGCCTCTTCTCCAGTTTCTGGCATGTCTGCTTCGATTACCAGCGGCTCATCAGTAATGGTTTGCTCACCATCAATTACAGGCACTTCTGTTTCTAATTGCTCTACAACAGGAACAGCCATAATATCCACATCACCTCCAGTGCTGCCACTTAGAACAGCAAGGGCTAAGCTGGTTGAGAAAAAAACAGCTGCAAGTATCGCAGTTGTTCTAGATAAAAATGAAGCTGAGCCTTGCGCACCGAATACTGTACCAGATGAACCACTACCAAAAGCAGCACCTGCATCAGCACCTTTTCCGTGCTGCATTAATACTAATCCTATAACGGCTAAACCGACTAATACATGACCTATGATAATAACTTGATACATTTTATTTTTGAAATGAAGAATAAATCTTTAAAAAAGAGTCCGCATTTAACGAATCTCCGCCAACTAGCGCGCCATCAATATCAGGCATTGCAAATAGTGCTTCTGCGTTTTGAGGTTTAACACTACCACCATAAATAATCTGAATATTTTCGGCAATTTGCTTATTTTTATCCGCTAATAATTGACGAATAAAGAGGTGCACTTCTTGTGCCTGTTCTGCTGATGCAGTCAATCCTGTACCTATTGCCCACACCGGTTCGTATGCAATAACTGCATGTTGAAAGCTTTCGATTCCAGCAAAATCAATAACTGCATTGAGTTGTTTTGCAACAATGTCAAATGTAATGCCTTGCTCTCTTTGCTCTAATAATTCTCCGACAGCAAGAATAGGCATTATATCTGCATCTATAGCCTGCTTAAATCGCTGCGCAACTGTGGCATCTGTGTCCGCATAGTTTGCTCTACGCTCAGAGTGTCCAACAATCGCATATTTGCAATTAAACTCTTTTAGCATCGGCGCTGCAATTTCGCCAGTATAAGCCCCTTCCAGGTGTGTTGCAACATTTTGCGCACCCAGGCCAATCGAACTATTCTCAAGGCGCTTGCTGACTTCAGGAATATACAAATACGGAGGGCAAACTGCAAGATCGGCATCTATATCAGGCATACCCGCAATAATTTCATCGACCAGCTTTTGCGCACTTTGCTGATTAATTTTCATTTTCCAGTTGCCAACAACAAGATCTCTACGCATCACTCACTCCAGAATTAAATAAACCGCTTATGATAGCTATTATGGCCTTGCATTTCAAGCAGTGATTGCATTCTTAACATCGTCAACTAAGGAATGGGCATATTTTTTGACTTTCGCTTCATCCGCTCCTTCAACCATTACTCTAATTAACGGTTCTGTTCCTGACGCACGAAGCAATACTCTTCCTTGATCTCCTAATGCTTTTTCTACCGACTTTATCGCATTTTGAATAGCTTCATTGTCTTTTAGGTTCACTTTTTTACTAACCTTTACGTTCAGTAAAATTTGTGGATATTTACGCATCTCAGATTTAAGCTCATGTAACGTTTTTCCTGTTCCATGTATTTCAGCCAATACCTGCAAGGCTGCAACTATGCCATCACCCGTAGTTGTCCTGTCCAGGCAAATAATATGCCCCGAACCTTCACCACCTAGAACACTCTTATGTCGCTTCATTAACTCCATAACATATCGATCCCCAACATTAGCACGCAGTAGATTGATATTTATTTTTTGCAAAGCATGCTCCATACCAAGATTACTCATTGAGGTACCAACTACCGGGCCTTGCAGATTACCTGAAGCATAACGCGCTTTAGCAATGATAAAAATTAACTCGTCCCCATCAACAACTTCGCCTTTATGATCCACCATGATTAGGCGATCACCATCACCATCTAATGCAATCCCTAAATCTGCACGAAACTCTATAACTGCCTCTTGTAATTGTTCAGGCTTAGTTGCACCACATTTCTCATTTATATTCAAGCCATCAGGATCACATGCAATCTTAATAACTTCTGCCCCTACTTCGCTAAAGACATGAGGTGCAATATGGTAAGTTGAACCATTCGCACAATCTACAACAATTCTAAGTCCATTAAAATCAATACTTGCAGGAATACTTGCTTTACAAAATTCTATATATCGACCTGCTGCATCTGTAAGCCTTTTAGCTTTACCCAACTTATCAGAGGCAACGGTTGTCATAGGCTGTTCGAGATAATACTCAATTTTATGTTCTAACTCATCGGCTAATTTTGTACCTTCTGTAGAAAAGAACTTAATACCATTATCAAAATAAGGATTATGCGAGGCACTAATAACAATACCTGCCTGTGCACGCAATGTTCGTGTTAAATACGCAATTCCTGGTGTTGGCATAGGCCCTAATAAACTTGTATTAACACCCGCAGCAGAAAGTCCGGCTTCTAAAGCAGATTCAAACATATACCCTGAAATGCGAGTGTCTTTACCTACTAATACAAAACCCTGCCCTGAGTCAGCAAATACCCTTCCGGTTGCCCAACCTAATTTTAGAAAAAAATCGGGAGTAATAGGTTGCTCACCGACTGTGCCTCGAATACCATCAGTACCAAAATATTTTTTCATATATATCCTGTTTGTTCATTACAAAAAAAAGGAGCAGTTTCAACTGCTCCTTTATTTAGCTTTGCTTAGCGGTATTAATATTTGGAGTTTCTGGTTTTTTAGTTTCAGTAGCACTTACTACCTTAACAGTAGAATTAGGCGGTGCAGTATCATCCCATCCTTCCGGGTCTCTGACTGGTCTACGTGACATCAGATCATCAATCTGATCTTTGTCAATGGTCTCATATTTCATTAAAGCATCAGCCATCGCATGTAGTATATCTTCATTATCTTTTAAGATTTTTTCTGCACGCTCATAATTCTTATCGATAATAGAACGTATTTCTTCATCAATAGTGTGCGAGGTTTCATCAGCAACACTTTTATGCTGTGTCACAGAACGCCCTAAAAACACCTCGCCTTCTTCTTCACTATAAGCCAAGGGTCCTAAGCGTTGCGAAAAACCCCATTTGGTTACCATATTTCTTGCGAGTTCAGTAGCTCGCTCTATATCATTAGAAGCACCAGTAGAGACTTGTTCCCAACCAAAAATCTGTGCCTCAGCAATACGCCCGCCATATAAACTGGAAATCATACTATCCAGTTTACACTTACTGGCACTGTATTGATCCTTCTCGGGCAAGAACATAGTAATACCTAAAGCACGTCCTCGCGGCATGATACTAACTTTGTAAACAGGATCATGTTCAGGCACTATTTTTCCGACAATGGCATGACCTGACTCGTGATAAGCGGTCATTCTCTTTTCTTTTTCATCCATGACCATGGAGCGTTTTTCTGCTCCCATAATGATCTTATCCTTAGCTTTCTCGAGATCAATCATACTGACCAGACGTTTATTCATTCTAGCAGCATATAAGGCAGCTTCATTCACCAGGTTTGCCAAATCAGCACCAGAAAAACCTGGCGTGCCTTGTGCAATATATTTAATCTGCACATCATCGGCTGCAGGAACTTTGCCCATATGTACAGCCAGAATTCTTTCTCGACCTTTTACATCCGGCAGACTGACGGTAACCTGGCGATCAAAACGCCCAGGGCGTAAAAGTGCAGCATCTAATACATCAGGCCTGTTAGTTGCGGCAATAACTATCACACCTTCATTACCGTCAAAACCATCCATTTCAACTAACAGTTGATTTAAGGTTTGCTCGCGTTCATCATTACCGCCTCCCAAACCTGCTCCACGCTGTCGACCAACTGCATCAATTTCATCAATAAAAATAATGCACGGCGCATGGCGTTTTGCCTGTTCGAACATATCACGTACACGCGAAGCACCGACACCAACGAACATTTCCACAAAATCAGAACCAGAAATAGTGAAAAATGGCACCTTAGCTTCACCCGCAATAGCTCTCGCTAATAAGGTCTTACCTGTTCCTGGTGGCCCTATCATTAATGCACCACGAGGTATTTTACCACCCAGTTTTTGATATTTTGTTGGATCTTTAAGAAAATCCACCATTTCTTCCACTTCTTCTTTGGCTTCATCACAGCCAGCAACATCGGCAAAAGTTACTTTGATCTGGTCTTCTTCAAGCATCCGGGCCTTACTTTTACCAAAACTCATTGGCCCGCCTTTACCACCGGCACCGCCTTGCATCTGGCGCATAAAAAACACCCAGACACCAATTAGTAATAGCATAGGGAACCAGGAAATAAAGATCTGCATTAACATCGACTCATCTTGAGCAGCCTGAGCTTTAATTTCCACGCCATTAGCCAATAGGTCATCAACCAGATGAGGATCGTTCGGCGCATATGAGGTAAACTTCTCACCACCTTGCAGCTGTCCTTTAATGCCATTTTCATCATCTAAAACAACACTCTCTACCTGTCCTGATTTTACCGCATCAATAAACTGCGAATAGGAAAGTGCTTCATTTTTTTGAGTTCCCCGGGAACCAAAATTATTAAATACGGACATCAAAACAACGGCAATGACTACCCATAAAAGTATATTTTTAAACATATCGTTCAATTTCTTTCGCCCCTGACCAGAACAGTCCTTATCAAAAATTCATTAGATAGTGATTATATCAGGCTTGTGCACTCTGACTTATCACTATTCTCATTCTGGTTTGTCGCAAACAAACCAGTAAATATCTACAATAAGGGCTGTTATTGCTTTTTAAAGCCCTTTGCTAAAATATAAACTTCATTACTGCGGGCTCTTGAAGACTTCGGTTTTCTTATCAGAACTTTATCAAATGAGCTCGCAACTTGCCTTTTATACTCATCAAAACCAGCCCCTTGAAAAACCTTTACCAGAAATGAACCTCCCTCGACTAAAATAGCCTCTGCTGTTTCTAGTGCTAGTTCACACAAATACATCGCGCCAGGCTGATCTATGGCTTTATTACCGCTTAAATTAGGTGCCATATCGGATAAAACCACATCGATAGCAGCCCCATCCAGAATATTATAAAGCTGTTCGTAAACTTCATTATCCCTAAAATCACCCTGGATAAAATCCACTCCGTCAATAGGGTCTATATCCAGAATATCCAGTGCTATAACTTTTTGTTTTTTACCCACAATACCACGCAGATATTCAGACCAACCGCCTGGTGCTGCCCCCAGATCAACAACATTCATGCCTGTTTGTACTAGTTTATCTTTTTCGATGATTTCAATCAGTTTAAAAGTAGCACGCGATCTATAGCCCAGCACTTTTGCTTTTTTAACATATTCATCATTAAGATGCTCTTGCATCCATTGATTACTACTTTTACTTCGCGCCATATAGCATATTATTAGTGTAGAATTGCATTAATTATTTATATTGAAGGAAATACAGAGTGAATTCTGAACAACTGAAACAAATGAAAAGCCAGGCTCATCAACTAAAACCCGTTATTATGATAGGCCAAGCCGGCTTAACCGAAGCCGTACTTAAGGAAATCGAGATTGCACTCGATACTCACGAATTGATTAAAATAAAAATTCGCGCTGAAAGAGACGATAGAAAACAGATGCAACAACAAATCTGCACTAAAACTAAGGCTGAATTCATTCAGAATATCGGTCAGATTATTGTTATCTACCGTAAGAAACCCGAAGAAGCAAAGAAAAAACCTGCGCCACATACCAGAAGAAGAGATGGTACTCGTTAAATAAAGCCTTGTTGGGTTAGGTTTTTATTGCTGCACAAAAAAACCTAACCCCACCTACGCTTTATCCAACTATTTTGAACTTGAATAAATGCTAATGGCGTTAAAAGTTATTTAAATATACTGAATAGACAAAATCTCATAGTCTACTTCACCGCCTGGCGTTTTAACGGTGACTACATCTTCTTCTTCTTTACCAATCAACGCTCTGGCAATGGGTGATCCTACAGAGATCCGTCCCTGTTTAATATCAGCTTCATCTTGACCAACAATCTGGTAAGTCATTTTTTTCTCAGTCTCTAAATCTTCAATTTCTACTGTCGCACCAAAGATAACTTTACCTTTAGCATCAATTATCGTTACATCAATAATTTGTGCATTAGACAATTTCGCTTCAATTTCATTAATACGCCCTTCTGAAAAACTCTGTTGCTCACGTGCTGCATGATATTCTGCATTTTCTTTTAAATCACCATGTGCTCTTGCTGTTGCAATTGCTTCGACTATACGCGGTCGTATCACTGTTTTTAGTTCT
Organism: uncultured Methylomonas sp.; assembly: GCA_964459125.1. Lineage (GTDB taxonomy): Bacteria > Pseudomonadota > Gammaproteobacteria > Methylococcales > Methylomonadaceae > Methyloprofundus. Next base: position 31,870 of record CAYWLM010000004.1, read on the forward strand.
TCTAACTCAGCTTTTAACTTATCAGCTCCCGCAACTGTAAGAGGTACTTTATCCATCTATAACTCCAAACTTTAAAAGTTTATATTTAATCATTTAAAAACAAGGCTCTCAATTTAAGGCAGGGTATTATTAAACTTGTAGGGCGTAGACCCGCCAGTAAAATAACTAAAGGCGGTCTAAAATAACACCCTTAAGCGTCCTTAAATTATCCAGATTAATAATTCTTAATGAATTTTTTATGCAAATCCTGCAAACAATTGACATCACCCGCATCTAATTCACCTAAAGCATAGCAAGCCGCTTTTGCTCCAGCCATGGTGGTGTAATATGTCACATGATGCTGCAATGCTTCTCTACGCATGGTAAAAGAATCTGCTACCGCTTTAACCCCTTCAGTGGTATTAACAATCAATTGAATCTGATCATTTTTAATCATATCCACGGTATTGGGTCGGCCTTCATTTACTTTACAGACGACTTCGCAATCGATTCCAGCTGCCTGAAGTACTTTTGCTGTACCACCTGTTGCGACAATTGCATAATTTTTAGCAATCAGCATTTGCGCTATTTCAACAATTTTAGGCTTATCTGCATCCCTTATACTGATTAGCACTTTACCACTATGGCTTAAATCTACACCAGCTGCGCGTTGAGATTTTGCAAAGGCTTCACCAAAGGTTTTCCCCACACCCATAACTTCACCTGTTGACTTCATTTCCGGCCCTAATAAGGGGTCTACACCTGGAAATTTAACAAAAGGAAAAACTGCTTCTTTGACCGAAAAATACTCTGGAATACGTTCTTCAGTAATGCCCTGCTCTATTAGTGACTTTCCTGCCATACACAGCGCGGCAATTTTCGCTAAAGGATAACCCGTTGCTTTAGAAACAAAAGGTGCAGTTCTTGAAGCCCTTGGGTTGACTTCTAAAACATAAATAGTTTCACCTTGAATAGCAAACTGGGTATTCATTAAGCCTTTTACACCTAGCGCTTCCGCCATTTTTGCAACTTGAATACGCAATTCATCTTGCAAATATGGCGCTAAATCATAAGGAGGAATCGAACAAGCAGAATCGCCAGAATGTACCCCTGCTTGCTCAACATGCTGCATTAAACCGCCAATTAATAAGGTTTCGCCATCATAAATCGCATCCACATCCATTTCAATTGCATCGTCCAGAAAACGGTCCAAAAGCACGGGTGAATCATTAGACACGCTAATCGCATCCTTCATATAACGCTGAAGAGCCTCTTCGTTATATACGATTTCCATACCACGCCCGCCTAACACATAAGAAGGACGCACCACTAAAGGAAAACCTAATTCTTTAGCAACACTTATGGCCTGTTCTGTTGAAGAAGCCGTACCATTAGGCGGTTGTTTCAAGTCTAGTTTTGTCAGTAATTTTTGAAAACGCTCTCTATCTTCTGCCAGATCAATAGCATCAGGTGAAGTACCAATAATGGGTGCACCAGCTGCTTCTAAGGCACGTGCTAATTTTAGTGGCGTTTGACCACCGTACTGCACGATAACACCTTTAGGATTTTCTAGCTGAATAATTTCCATCACATCTTCAAATGTGAGTGATTCAAAATACAAGCGATCTGAAGTATCAAAGTCAGTAGAAACTGTTTCCGGATTACAATTCACCATAATGGTTTCATAACCTTCTTCACGCAATGCTAAAGCTGCATGTACACAACAATAATCAAACTCGATACCTTGTCCAATGCGATTAGGTCCACCCCCTAAAATAATAATTTTCTCTTTATCCGAAACACGTGCTTCACACTCTTGCTCATAAGTCGAATATAGATATGCAGTATCTGAGGAAAATTCGGCGGCACAGGAATCAATACGCTTATATACTGGGCGTATATTCTGCTTATGACGTGTATTGCGAATATCCGACTCGCTAGTATCCAGAAGTTTTGCTAAACGCGCATCAGAAAATCCCTTTTGTTTTAAACGGAACAACTCTTCACTCTTTATCGTTGCCAGGTTTTTTGTTGCTAAAGATTTCTCCGTCAATACCAGGTCTTCCACTTGCGCTAAAAACCACGGATCAATTTTACTGGCCTCATGTACATCGTCTAATGACATGCCACTACGAAACGCATCTGCAACATACCATAGTCGCTCAGGCCCTGGATGTCGCATTTCACGCTGCATTATATCGCTTGCATCAGATTCATTGAAATCTACAATTTCATCTAAACCGTCTACACCTATTTCCAGACCACGCAAGGCCTTTTGTAAAGACTCTTGAAAAGTACGTCCAATCGCCATCACTTCACCCACGGATTTCATCTGTGTGGTTAAACGATCATCTGCTTGTGGAAATTTCTCAAATGTAAAACGTGGTACTTTTGTAACCACATAATCAATCGTTGGTTCAAATGAGGCAGGAGTCGCACCGCCAGTAATCTCATTTTTCAATTCGTCTAAAGTATATCCGACAGCTAACTTTGCTGCCACTTTGGCAATTGGAAAACCGGTTGCTTTAGAGGCCAAGGCTGAAGAACGCGAAACCCTCGGATTCATTTCAATCACGACCATACGTCCATCTTCAGGATTAATCGCTACCTGAACATTAGAACCCCCGGTATCTACGCCAATTTCACGTAGCACTGCGACAGAAACATTACGCAGAATCTGATATTCTTTATCTGTTAAAGTCTGTGCAGGTGCAACGGTAATCGAATCACCTGTATGTACACCCATCGGATCAAAATTTTCGATTGAACAGATAATGATGCAGTTATCGTTACGATCACGCACCACTTCCATTTCAAATTCTTTCCAGCCGAGTACAGATTCCTCAATCAACAATTCGTTGGTGGGCGATAAATACAAACCACGTTCACAAATCTCAACAAATTCTTCTTTATTGTAAGCAATTCCTCCACCACTCCCTCCCATGGTAAACGAAGGACGAATCACAGTAGGGTAGCCAACTTCTGCTTGCGCTGCAAAAGCCTCTTCCATGGTATGTGCAGTTTTAGATTTAGCCACATCAAAACCAAGCCTGCCCATGGCCTGATTGAACAGTTGACGATCTTCTGCTTTATTAATCGCTTCTTTACTTGCACCGATCATTTCCACGCCGTATTTTTCCAATACACCGTGTTTATCTAGATCCAGAGCACAATTCAAAGCTGTTTGCCCACCCATAGTTGGCAAAACTGCGTCAGGACGTTCTTTTTCGATAATTTTTTCGACGGTTTGCCAATCAATCGGCTCGATATAAATCGCGTCCGCCATATCCGGATCAGTCATAATCGTTGCCGGATTAGAATTAACCAGAATAATACGGTAACCTTCTTCACGCAGGGCTTTACAGGCTTGCGTGCCTGAATAATCAAACTCACAGGCTTGACCAATCACAATCGGACCCGCGCCTAACAATAAAATGGATTTTATATCGGTTCTTTTTGGCATATTAGTATTATTACTCTGCTGTGATTAATTAGCTTGATTCATCATTTCAATAAAATCATCAAATAATGACTCTACATCATGTGGCCCCGGACTTGCCTCAGGATGTCCCTGAAAACTCATTGCAGGGATATCAGTACGTGCAATGCCCTGCAAGCTGCCATCAAATAAAGAATGATGGGTTGCCGTTAAATTATCAGGCAATGTCTTTTCATCAACCGCGAAGCCATGGTTCTGACTACTAATCATCACTCGTCCGGACGATTTTTCCTGTACTGGATGATTGGCGCCATGATGACCAAACTTCATTTTTTCTGTTTTGGCACCACATGCCAAAGCTAATAACTGATGTCCTAAGCAAATACCAAATACAGGGATTTGTTTCTCTAATATAGTTTTAATTGCTGCAATTGCGTATGTGCAAGGCTCTGGATCACCTGGGCCATTAGATAGAAAAACGCCATCTGGTTTCATAGCCAAAACATCGGCTGCAGCTGTCATTGCTGGTACCACTGTTACTCGACAACCGCGATTAACTAATAAACGTAAAATATTACGTTTAACACCAAAATCATAAGCAACAACATGTTTTGTTAGGTTTTCTGCCTGGGTATAACCTTGCTCTAAAGTCCAAGTATTCTCCGTCCATTCATAAGATTCTTTAACGCTTACCTCTTTAGCCAGGTCCATTCCTTTCAATCCAGGAAATGCATCTATCGCGGCTTTTGCAAGCGCTTCATCAATCACGTAACCGGCCACGATACAACCTCGTTGAGCTCCTTTATCACGTAATAAGCGTGTTAATTGACGGGTATCAATATCGGCGATGGCAACCACATTATTAGCCTGCAAATATTCCGATAAGCTTTTTTCAGAACGAAAGTTACTAGCCAGTATGGGTAAATCACGGATAACCAGCCCACTGGCAAATACACCAGTCGATTCATTATCTTCATCATTAGTTCCGACATTACCAATATGCGGGTAGGTTAAGGTTACGATTTGTTTCGCATATGAAGGATCGCTAAGAATTTCTTGATACCCGGTTAAAGATGTATTAAATACCACTTCTCCAGCCGAACAACCATCCACGCCTATAGATATGCCATTAAATACCGTCCCATCTTCCAACATTAATAATGCAGGTTTGTTCAATGTAGCCACCTTAAATGTGCAAAACGGGAAGCACCTCGCGGTCCTTCCCGTTATAGAATAAATACGCCCAATACAAGCGTCACTCGGATAACCGAATTATTTGTTTAATTTTACTGAATTATCAGGGTGCGGTCATTAAGATTTTTAAAAAACCATTTATCTACTATTACATTTCCTCAAAATAAGTCATGCAGGATGGGCATAGGGTTTCGTGCCTATCAGAACGCTGATGCATTATTGGCTGTGGGACTTGTTACACTTAGCCCCTCTGCTTTTACAGTTTTTTACTTAAATGAAAAATGTAATATATACTTCGCGCGGCCACGGTTGCGGGTTTTATAGCGAGTTGATTTTGGTCGAAAGCAGGGCGCTGATTCAGCAACGTAGCTATCGGCAAAAATCGGCCGCCAGAAAACTGCAACAGTGGCCGTGCGAAGTATAACGACGATAATATTAATATAGCTCGGCACTATTATCCATACTGCCTGTCTCACTATAAAGCATGGCAGTACCGATGTTAAGTTGTCTTGCTTCAAGTACTTCGCAGATCACCAGCTGGTGATCACCCACTGAGACTTCATGGCTTACTTTACAATCAAAATATGCCAGACTCTCTTGTAATACAGGCGCGCCTGTCACTGCCGCCGCCCAGGTTCCGACCGACATTTTATCATTCACACCAGACCGGCCAAAATGTGCGGCCATTTGCATTTGCTCTTGACTTAAGACATTAACACTACAGACAAGACCTTTTTTAAGCAGTTGATAAGAGTAATGTTCAGGATTAATACTGATTACTAATAACACAGGAGAAAAAGAAACCTGCATTACCCATGCAGCGGTAAAGGCATTTATTTTTTCGCCATCGGTGACTCCGATTATATAAACCCCTTGTGTGATGCGCTGTAGAATACTTTCTATATCTTGCATGACTCTTTCTCCAGGACGATACGCATAGATAAATCTATCGCCTGTACATTCTTAGTTAAAGCACCGATAGAAATATAGTTCACTCCTGTCTCAGCGATTTCACGAATATTGCTTAATAAAATATTACCTGAGGCTTCCAGAGTACAACGCCCAGCTACCTTTTTTACTGCTAAACGCAATTGGGGAAGAGAAAAATTATCCAGCATAATTCTGTCTGGCTCAGCGGCTAAAGCCTGCTCAAGCTCAGCCATTGATTCAACCTCGACTTCCACCAACTTATCACTAATTTGTCTTGCCTGTGCAATTGCCCGCGCAATAGAACCAGCCGCCATAATATGATTTTCTTTAATTAAAATCCCGTCATACAAACCGACACGGTGATTATAGCAACCGCCACAGACTACTGCATACTTTTGCGCGTCGCGTAAGCCCGGAATAGTTTTACGTGTATCCAGAACTTTACAGCCCGTTCCTGCAACCGCATTTGCATATAAACGAGCTTGAGTGGCAACCGCTGACAGTGTTTGCAATAAATTCAGTGCAGTACGCTCACCCGTCAATAATGACCGCGCATTGCCACTGAGCGTACATAGCAATGTATCTGCTTCTAACCATTGCCCTTCCTGAACATGCCACTGCACATACAGGCCTGTTTGTAATGTTTTAAAAACAGCATTAAACCAGTCTTGCCCACAACAGACCATGGCTTCACGAGTAATTACTTGCGCGATAGCCTCTCTGGTTTCAGGAATAATTAAAACAGTAATATCACCACTGCCTATATCTTCATCTAGAAAAGCTTGAACATTAATAGGGTTTGAATAGGTCATATTTAATAGGGAAACTATGAACAAAAACAGTCAAGCGTGATTCAAGTAGATAAAAACCACAGGGAGAAATAGAGTACGTAACGCTTCTTTTGCGCAACGCACTCAAAAACTAGAGACTCAATAAATTTATTTCGATGCTTGCAACTTACTAAGTACAACACTCATTAACTGAGTATCATAGTGACGCTTTAGAGTAGAATCTGTAGGACGCGGCGGCATAGTTGCCTCAGTTTCTGCGACTAACTGCTGAATAACATCACGATTTAATTCTGCTTCTTCAGGAATATTTGTTTTTGTGCTTACTGGTATGATTAACTCTTCAGCAACAGCATCTTGTCTACCTACATTACTGAATGCATTATTATCCTGTTGAGCTTGCAAATTCTGTAGATAATGGCGCCTTAGAGTAGAATCCTCAGGGAATGGCGTTTCCCGAGATTCTTTTAGTGCAGTTAAGTTCTGCATATAATGCCGTCTTAACATAGAGTCTTCTGGAATAACGATAGCAGGCTTGCTTACCTTTTTTGCCTCTACAGGCCTAGTTTTTACTGGCTCAGGCTCTTGTACAACTACTGGTTTTGGTGTATTCGTCTGCTCCGTTGCAGACGTTGTTACTGAACTTTGTTTTTCTTTTTTCATGCGCAGATAAAACCATGCTGCAACAATAACCGCTAAGATCACCCCAATTTCGAACACATTCTTCCCCTTTTATTGCATATTTTTATTTTAATATGGGATCAAAAAAACACGCCTTGCTAACGCCCTTAACAAATACCCATTACTGAGCCAGCATTATTCCATATAATAAACAGGATAGTAATAGATTTTTTATTCTTTTTAAGTCGCCCTTAACAATGAAAATCAACAATCACTGGCTAACACCGGCTCACAAAATATGCTCACCAAACTGCGATATTCGGGAAAATGAAAACGATATTTCACTCATTGTCATTCATTGCATTAGCTTGCCAGAGGGGCAATTCGACACACCTTTTATTGAACAATTATTTACTAATCAGCTTGATACCCAGGCGCATCCCAGTTTTGCTGAAATTTGCCAATTACAAGTATCCAGTCATGTCGTCATCCAGCGTAATGGTGCTATTACTCAATACGTCCCATTCAACAAACGCGCCTGGCATGCAGGCACTTCAGAGTATCAGGGACGAACAAAGTGCAATGATTTCTCGATTGGCATAGAACTAGAAGGAACAGAGTACAGCCCATATACCGAGCAACAATACGCACAACTTGCGACTTTAATTCAATGCTTGATCCAGACTTATCCAAACCTAAGCCGGGAAGGCATTACTGGGCATAGTGACATTGCTCCACTACGAAAAACCGACCCTGGAAAATATTTTGATTGGGAAAAACTGTATCAACAGTTAAAAAAATCTCAGGATTGCTGACTTGAAAAATACGCAGACCCTCTATCTAAAAGATTTTACATACCGATTAATAAATATTTCAGCTGACTCGCCTGACTTCAGATAACTGTCGAAAAGATCCAAAACTTCATTTAAGGTAATATAGGCAAAAGCACCATAACCTTTCTTTTCCAAAAAAACCTCATGTAATTGTGCAATAAAATTAATGCGCTTTTCTGCAAGTTCAGACATTGTTTTCCTGTTATTTGTTATTTTCGTTTTCTGTAATATTATCTTTAAGGCTTCCATTAATGGCAAGCTCACCTTACGCAATATTGTAGACATTAATCTTCTAGTTCTTTATGCATAAAAGACTCATATAACATTAAAGCCACTCCAGCCGTAATTGCTGAGTCTGCAATATTAAACACAGGCCAATGCCATGTCTGATAATAGACATCAAAAAAGTCGATCACATAGCCATAAATAACCCGGTCAATTAAATTACCAATGGCTCCACCCAGAATCAAACCGAGAGAAATGGCCGATAAAGTTTCTTCGGGTTTCAGACGCTTTAACCAGATGATAATTCCGATACTAATTGTTGCAGCAAGTAGTGTAAAGAACCAACGTTGCCAGCCGCCCGCTTCACTTAAGAAACTAAAGGCAGCACCAAAATTATGCACATAAGTAATATTAAAACCTGGAAATACCGGAATAGATTGATACAAACTCATATTACTATCAACCCAGATCTTACTTAGCTGATCTATTATTACCGTCAAGACAGATAGCCACAGCCATTTCATCATAATCATTCTTTTAAAAAAGGGTGGATAGCTTGCAATAGAGATATCCACAGTGTGTACTTATTCAGTTGACCTAGTGCCACAATCTAAGCACTTGCACATAAAAAATCGTCATTCGTAAAGCTTTTTATCGGGAACCTAGTTTTAACTTATCGGGTTCTGGTTAACAGCATACTGGAATGACCAATTCTTAATTTTGCATTATACAGGCCAGTGTATTAGTAATACTATACGCGAGGAGGAGAATAACTTAAGCAAATTGCCGAGCTTCGCCCTTACCTGCCACATTTTCTACACAACGCCCACAGAGTTCAGGATGCTCTGCATTAATTCCAATATCTTCTACGTAATGCCAACAGCGAACACATTTCTCATGCTCAGAGGCAACGACTTTGATCTTCAATCCGTCTAATTCAGTATCTACTGCTTCACCCTCCTCTGCATCTTGCATGGGCAAAACGAAAGCTTTAGAGGTGATAAAAATAAAGTGTAATTCATCCGCGAGTTTATTCAGTACTGAAGCATACTCCTCACTGCAATATAACGTTACTTCGGCATTTAATGAGGCACCGATAACATCAGACTTACGCTTTTGCTCAAGTTCTTTACTGACTGTTTCACGAACGGACATGACTGCTTCCCAGTCAGCACTAGTGAGTACAGCATCCTCTGCTAATGGAAATAAACCCTGATACCATGTTTCCAATAACACCGATTCACTACGTTCTCCAGGCATATACTGCCAGATCTCATCTGCTGTATAACTGGTAATTGGCGCCAACCAACGCACTAATGCCTCCATGACATGATACATCGCTGTTTGTGCTGAACGACGTGCAAGACCATCTTCTTTTGCAGTGTATTGACGATCTTTAATAATATCCAGATAGAACCCACCTAGATCCATTGCGCAAAAATGATGCACTTTCTGGTTAATCACATGGAACTGATATTGCTCATAGGCAAGCATAACATCCTCTTGTAGCTTGAACGCACGATCGACTATCCAGCAATCCAATGCCAGCATATCTTCTGCTGGCACACAATGCTGTGCCGGATCAAAACCATTCAGATTGGACAGCAAAAACCGTGAAGTATTTCTTAAACGTCTATAGACATCAGATGTACGCGTTAATATTTCATCTGAAACAGTCATCTCACCACGATAATCTGTGCCGGACACCCAAAGTCGCAATACATCCGCGCCTAGTGATTTCATTACCGTTTGCGGAGCGACTACATTACCGCGTGACTTGGACATTTTCTTACCATTGGCATCAACGGTAAAACCGTGCGTTAATACAGCTTTATACGGAGCCACACCGTTCAAGGCAACTGAAGATAATAATGATGATTGAAACCAGCCACGATGCTGATCTGAGCCTTCCAGATATAAATCAGCCGGAAAACGGAGCTGCTCGCGTTTATTTAATACCGCTTCATGAGTTACACCTGAATCAAACCAGACATCTAAGGTATCCTGAGTTTTCTCATAATTATCCGCTTCATCCCCTAGCCATTCTGCTTTATCCAAAGCGAACCAGGCCTCTATACCTTTTTGTTCTATATGTAGCGCAATATCTTCAACCAGCTTACTCGTTTCCGGGTGCAACTCGCCGGTTTCTTTATGCACAAAAAAAGGAATAGGAACACCCCAGGTACGCTGTCTTGAAATGCACCAGTCAGGTCGATTTTCTACCATACCTTCAATTCGAGCTTGACCCCAATCAGGTATCCACTGGACTTTTTTGATTTCTTGTAGCGCCCTTTCACGCAACTCACCTTGTTCCATAGAAATAAACCATTGCGGCGTTGCCCGAAAAATAATCGGGGTTTTATGCCGCCAGCAATGCGGATAGCTATGTAACAAAGCTTCGTGGTGCAATAGTTTATGCTTGCTACTTAAAATCTCAATCACATGATCATTAGCAGAGAAGACATGCTCCCCGGCAAAAAATTCAGTATTAGGCAAAAAAACCCCATTATCACCAACAGGATTATCAACAGCTAAACCGTAACGTCGACCAACTACATAGTCATCCTGACCATGCCCAGGGGCCGTATGCACCGCTCCAGTACCTGCTTCTGCCGTAACATGATCGCCCAAAATAATCGGCACTTTACGATGATAAAAAGGATGCATCAACATTTGATTCTCTAAAGCATCACCATTGCAGTAAGCCAGAACACGGCAATTTTCCATGCCGTAACGTGCTACGGCATCGTTCCATAACTGACTGACCAATACCAAACGCTCTTTTTGTCCATCTTTTTCGCATTGAACAACCACATATTCATACTTGGGATTTAGGCACACGGCCTGGTTAGCAGGCAAAGTCCATGGAGTTGTCGTCCAGATAACCAACGATAAAGGTCCCTCACCTTCATGCTCAGGTACGTGCTGGCAACTGGCAAAAAATCTCTCTTCATCAATGACTTCGAAACGCACATCAATCGCTGGTGAATGCTTGTCTTCATACTCTACTTCAGCTTCAGCCAATGCAGACCCACAATCAGTACACCAATGTACTGGCTTGAAGCCTTTGCTTAAATGTCCTTTTGCATTGATTTTCCCTAATGAACGAACGATATCAGCCTCAAACTTATAATTCATGGTCAGATAGGGATCATCCCAGTCGGCCAGAACACCTAGACGCACAAACTCATCTTTTTGCATTTTGACTTGTTTGGTTGCATATTCTCGACACGCTTTACGAAAAACCTCTGCAGAAACTTTACCGCCAGCTTTGCCCACTTTCTTTTCGACCATTAATTCAATCGGTAAACCATGACAATCCCAGCCAGGTACAAAAGGGGCATCATAGCCAGAGAGTGTCTTAGACTTTAAAATAATATCTTTTAAAACTTTATTAACCGCATGACCTATATGAATGGCACCATTCGCATAGGGAGGACCATCATGCAAAATAAATTTCGGCTTGCCCGCAAATTCAGCTCGAATTTTTAGGTAAAGCTGCGCTTCAGTCCATTTTTTTAAGCGTTCAGGTTCACGTTGTGCCAAATTACCTTTCATTGGAAAGGCTGTTTTGGGTAAGTTTAGTGTGTTTTTATAATCGATGGTCATTAGTTTGCTAAATATGCATTAAAGTCTTGGCTTGTGCAGTATCCAATTGAATCTGCCGTTTTAAATCATCCACTGATTGAAAGCGCATCTCACTCCTTATTTTGTGTTTGAAATGCACTTCTACATACTTTCCATAAATATCCTGGTTAAAATTAAACAAATGTGTCTCCAGCAACACTTTTGCGCCGCCATTAACCGTTGGCTTAGTGCCGACATTTGCCACGCCATATATCGGCTTTTCGCCTATGCCTGTCATAGTCACGGCAAATACACCTTGTATTGGCGTATTTTTTCGTTGCATCTGTATATTTGCTGTAGGAAAACCGATCTTTCGTCCCAGTTTTTCTCCATGAACAACTCTACCGCATACTGAATAATTACGCCCTAACATCGACTCAGCGCTAGCCAAATCACCATTATTAAGGGCGTCTCTGATCAAAGTACTACTGACTCTGCTGCCCTTAACTGAATAAGACGCAGTATCAATTACCTTAAAATTATATTTGTCCCCTGCCTCCTGTAATAACGCAAAATTACCGCGCCGGGCTTTACCAAAATGGAAATCATCGCCTACCACTAAGTATTTAACATTTAAACGCCGCACTAATATTTCCTGAATAAAATATGTGGGATCTAAATCTGCGAAGCGTTGATTAAAATTAATGATTAGCAAATCATCTACCGGCAAATCTTTGAAATGAATGATTTTTTCTCTTAATCGCGTTAATCGTGATGGCGCATTATCTTTAAGAAAAAATTCCAGTGGTTGTGGCTCGAATACCATAACCACCACAGGCAAACCTAGCAATTGCCCTTTTTCAGCTAACTTGTTGATAACAACACTATGCCCTTTATGAACACCATCGAAATTGCCGATTGAAAGCACACACCCCGAAGCAATGGACTGTAGATTATTTACACCACGAATTAGCTGCATTCAATTCTGCTTTAGAAAAAACCAATATATTAACATTTTTATAACAACTCGGCACTCAGGATCAACAGAAGCGAATACTTATAAGCCTTGTAACCAGACTCTAATATTGGTTAATCCTCATTGCTTAGAGTAAACTTTTTAAAGCATCCTGTAATTCCTGTACCGATTGAGGTCGCTTATCAGGTGCAACTGCCATCGCCCAATCTATAATAGCCAGAAGCCTGCTATCAAACTTCCCTGCATGGGCTTTTTGTGCCAAAGGAAAATCATCATTAGCTTCACGGTCTGGCGCTTGCGGCGGCACATTACAATCCAGGCAGGTACGCATACTGATGCCTACAGCATAGATATCAGAATATGCTCCCAAAACACCTGTCGCAGAATATTGCTCTATAGGTGAAAATCCTTTACTTAATACATGTGGTTTCTGTTTACTTGTACTCAGTGGAAAAGATTGAATCGCACCAAAATCGAGTAACAATAGATCATTACCAGGACGGATCAATAAATTAGCAGGTTTGATATCTAAATGCAGCATATTATGCGCATGGATCAAATGCAAACCTTCCAACAATGTGCTAAAGATATGTATTAACCATTGGTTATTAATGCTGACTTTTTGCGTTTGCAATAATTTATCCAGAGTAATTCCATAAGCATACATCATAACCAGGTAAACAGTGGAATTGGCATGAAAGAAATTAACCACCTCTACAATATTAGGGTGCTTTAGTGTTGCCAATACCTTTGCTTCTTCAATAAATAAAACTCGGCCGTGCACAAATAATCTTTGTGCTTCATTACTATTTGCGACAATATTATTATTCCAGGTTCGATGTGCCAGTTTACGTGGTAAATATTCCTTAATCGCTACTTGCACCTGGGTTATACGATGCCTGGCTAAGTAAACTGAGCTAAACCCACCATGCGCTATCTCTCGCTCGATAATATAGTCATCTACCACAGTACCAGGCTCTAAATAATTCCATCGAGCTGGGTAGGTTTGGGGGTCGTAATATTCAGCCATAAAATTCCCTGGCTAAAGCGCGTTTCAGTTGCGTTAGCATGTTTTTTTGAAAATATACTCATATTTTTATCTATTAATAAGATATCAGAAAAACACAAGCAAAACAGCATATTTGCCTTAACGAGAACTGATAGAAAAATTATTCTTGTTCAACAATTCATTTCTGAGTCTTGTTTCAAGAAACTCTGAACCTATTTTATTCTTCTGCAATTTTGTTGTTCAAAAGTTCTGCTATACTAAAACGCAAATAACCAATACATTTTAAGGTCACCTGATGAAATTTAATAAAACAATCGTCTTAGCTTTATTAGCCAGCATTTTGCTATCTTTTTCATGCTTAAGCAACGCAACTGAAGCTGAAATTGGTTCACAAGAAAGTACAACTGAAGCTGAAACTGGTTCGCAAAAAAAAGCTGAAGATACTTATGGCTCCAAAATAGGAAACAAAACTCTAAGAGCTTTAGCCAATATTTCACTGGGAGTAATAGAGATTCCCAAAAATATCATTATAGTTTCCAATCGAACCAACCTGTTATACGGTCTCACTGGGGGCACGGGGCTAGGCATACTGAATACAGCTGGACGTATCTCGGTCGGCGTGCTAGATCTACTCACTTTTCCTTTAGCCACCAAATCCATTACCCAACCGGTTTATCCCTGGAATAAGTATCTAGACGTTTATACTGTCTATGATGATATGTTTGTATTGGATTTTTAAAGCAAGCCGGACTGCAGGCAAGTAACATACTCGATGTTCTACCTTAAGCACAACCTCCTGCTCCAGAAGGAGAAACTTGAAATGAGAGTATTTTTTAAAACTTGCCTTTAATCTCCGCCAACATTACCCTCTCCCAAAAAATTTTAAAGACAAACAACAGTCATTACCTAATACTCTTGAGCAATAACACGACTCACACCATTAGGTTCCTTAATTAATTCAACCTGCGCTTTAATGCGTTCCTTGATGCCTTGAACGTGGGAAATAATACCTACCGTCTTACCATGCGCCTTTAAACCTTCCAGTGTTGTTACTACTGTATACAGAGTCTCGGCATCTAGATTTCCAAAACCCTCGTCGATAAACAGCGAATCAATGGCCCTGCCATTGTTGGCTATCTCTGATAAACCTAAAGCCATCGCCAGGCTGACTACAAAAGTCTCTCCTCCTGATAGAGATTTTACTGCACGCCTGCTTTGTTGCTTGTTATCAATAACTTCTATTGCCAGGCCATGCTCACTCGGCACACTGGAGACATGATAGCGGCCATTTATCTTATCCAGAAAACTATTGGTTACAAGCAATAACTTTTCTGCAACGGCTATCTGCACCCGGCGCCTGAAAATACTCTCTGGCTCAGCATCAATCTTCTGTTGTTGCTCCTGCTTTTGTTGTACGGAAATTTCCTGCTGCTCAATATCCTTGATCAATTGTGCATTTTCCTGCTGTAATTGCTGTTGTTTTTGCAGGCTACTCTCTAATGTGGAGACTTCTTGCTGAGCTATTTCTACTTGTACTTTCTTATCCCTAAGTTTTATCACAACACTTTCCAGCGTCTCCTGAGTAAAAATATTTTCGCGCTCAGCATTTAACTGCTTATGCAATGCCTCAATTTTAGCAGGATAATGTGCGATATTTTCCTGCAGAATAAGCAATAAGGACTGTATTTCATCCTTACGCATACATAAACCAATCAAGTTCTGAACATCATCTAAAGATTGATAACTAGATTGCTGTAATTGCACGTTTAATGCTGATAGCCTCTGATTTATCTCTAGCTCTAATTGTGCAATTGTTTTTTCTTGCCCCGCCAACTGGGATTGCAAGTCTAATTTAGCAAAATATAGCTGAGCAATTTCTTGCTCACGAATTTGAGCTAACAATGCCTGAAACTGCTGATCCTGAGCATGCAGTAGCTCATTACTCGCAGTGACTTTTACCATTATTTGCGCGATTTGATTCGACAAAGATTTCTGGCGAAAACTATAGCTCTGGTAATCTTGCCTACGCTTACTAAGCAAATCATACAAACCATCCTCTTTCCCAACACCTGGTAACTTTTCACCCAATTCAGCTAAAAGTGTGCTAATCAGCTTTGTCAGAGTACTTTCTTCTTGCATACATTTTGCTAATTCAGCTTCCAGAGTAACAATCTCTTGAGGTCGCCCCTGACCACTTTCATCAAGTACTTTCTGTTTAGCCTGTATTCTTTCCATCTGAACCTGTTTTTTAATAACCCAGACATCCAGTTTTGCAATTTCTTTCTTTTTTGCCTTATAGCGTTTTATCAAAGCAGCAATTTCTTTTAGATCTTGCTTTTCTTTTTTTATACGGCCATTCATGGCTCGAAAGCTATCTATATTAAAACCATCGCTAACCGCATTCAGGCGCGTACACAAGGTTAACCACTCAGTTTTAACCCGATTAATCCGCTCGGCATGATCGGTATTTTTATCTTTTACAGTCGTATAAGCAGTAAGCTGCTGTGTAATTCGTCTAGCTTCACTTTGCAGAGATTTTACTGTTGCAGATTGATCATTTAATGCTTTTTGTGAATCATATATTGATGGTGATCTACGGGTATACGGGTGATCAAGGGAGCCGCATAATGGACAAGGTGTATCATATTCCAGCCTTTTTCTATCTTCTGCCAATTTAATTGTTAACCGCTCACGATAGACCGCATTTTCTAATATCTGCTGAATATTTTGTGCTGATTCAATTTGATTATTTTTAGTTTCTAACTGCTTATCTAACTGCGCCCTATCAAAATGCTCATAGCGTTTAGAAAATCCTTTTTTAACAAAACGCCTATGTACTTTTGCTAAATTGAATAATTCAACAAAATTAGCGGCACGTTCCTGCTGCTCTTGATACAAGGAAATGACTTCTTCGAGACTATGTCCATCAGCTATATACTCTAGCTCATGACCTATTATCTCTAGAGTTTTTTTGCCACTAGCAATCTCTTTCTCTGTTACAGATAATCGCTTGAGGTTTCTAGTTGAAGCGTAAGACCTACTTTTATGTAACTTATTAAATACTTTAAGCTGCTTTTGTATATCGGTACTGAGATTGCGTAAATTTTTTAAACGCCCTAATTCAGGCATATTCTCAATAAGAATATGATCTTTTTTTCGGTCAGACAACCAGTCCTCAACGACCGATAAAGTCTGCTGCTTTTCCGGTAATGGAGCCTCTATTGCCCTTAACAGTTCTGCTTCCGACTGCCTATCTGACTTGAGTTGAGTTGATTTAGCCCTTAAATCTGATAGCTTTTTCTGAACAAGCGCAGCATCTTGCCTAGTCAAAGTAGCTAATGTTCTCTCATCAACTCCATCAACAGCCAGTTTATCCTGAATTATTTGTAAATCCTGCTGATAAGTCGCTTGTTGCTGTTGTACTTGGCTTATCAATGTCCTTTTTTCAGCTACACTATCCAGACCAGGCTTGAATGCCAATACATCTGTAGAGCTAGCAATAGTGACCAGATCGGCCTGTGCTTGGACTAATTTTTGCTGGTCTTCAGATTGGGTATGCTCTAACCGGCTAATGCTCTGCTCTAATTTCTGTAAATCCTGCAAACCAGCCTGTAACTGCATTAAGCTAGTGTTTTCTTGCTTTAATTCCGCAAAAGTTAACCTCTGATCCGCCAAATCCAACTCAGCTGCCTCACGCTGGATATCTGTCATCAAATCAATTTCATCCAGGCGTACTTGCAAACTCGCTAATTGTTGTTCTGCCTGTATAGTTAATACATGAATCTGCTGTTTATATTCAGTATAAATATCATTACTGATTATACGTTCCAGAATATCCAGACGCTCAGCATCCAGAGCATTTAAAAATGCCGCAAAATCACCTTGCGCCAACATGATCGAGCGTGTGAAACGGCGAAAATCCATCCCTGTTATTTCAGTATTAAGCGCAAGCACTTTATGTGCCTCGCGCTCTATAATCTGATCTTCGCCGTTCACATGCATCAGTTGCATTTGTGCTGCCATAACCTTACCTTCAGGCGAGGCATCCTCTCGCTTAACCTGCCAGCTAGAACGATATTTTTCACCATTCACTATAAATTCGACTTGTGCAAAGCACACTGCCGTATTTTTAGTCATGACATTTTCCGCTGGCTTATTAAACCGAAATGTTTCGCCATATAAAGCCAGGCTAATAGCATCTAAAATACTGGTTTTTCCCGAACCATTAGGTCCAGTAATCGCGAAGACACCAGCATCCGCAAAGGGCGCTTTATCAAAATCAATTCGGGTTTCACCTGCTAGTGAATTGATATTATTAAAATAAACGTTCAGTATTTTCATATCTTATTGATTTACGTGGCTTACACCAAGGATATAAGCAGTCTTTCACATGATTAGCACACCCTTTGGTATACCTAAATCACGCGCTTATATAACATATCACTACATTATAAATGAAAAACCATTATTCTAATTATTTTAGTATTAGACACTACAAATTTAGCTCAATAAGTTTATTTACAGTGATTGCATTAAAATGCGTGTTGCAAACTACAATTTGCATTGTCTGAAACTTAATCTGACATTCTTTAAAATTGATAGCAATCAAATCAAATAATGACCCTATGTGACATACAGTGGGTAATGCGATAATACAAAAATGAATAGTGCAACTTTATCAACATGATTTCCTTTCTCTGTGGAAAAATGAAGTTTAATTACCCACTGTATTTCACATAGAACTATCAACATTAACAGATAAATACAGATGAGAGATTTAAATAAACTTTTTGCCGCACTGGCAAGTGCGCCCTTCCGGCAGAAGTTTCACTTGCAAGCGAAAGATCTTGAATATTTGCACAGCAAAGGACTAGCCACCGTTATCAGCCATGCGCATGATTTTATTAACCAGCGGCTGGCACCTGCGTTTCCGGCAAAAGATGGTAAACAAACGCCCTTTCGTGGTCATCCTGTTTTTGTTGCCCAACATGCAACTGCCTGTTGCTGCCGTGGATGCCTGGAAAAATGGCATCAAATTCCTCAAGGCCGTGTTTTGAATACTGATGAACAGGCTTATATCATCAAGGTTCTGGAACGTTGGCTACAAAACTATCAATAAGTGTAATAGTGCCCAATGCCTAATGGATAGGCTTGCCAGTTGGCAGCTAATGCCGCAGTCAATGTCGCGGTTAAAGCAAACAGTATCAGAGCAAACATCACGCGTAACAGGATTTCTGTCATGGCATGCTGACGTTGCAGAAAATTGAAGTGACTGATTGAAGCCCCTAAGCTTAGCCCTATTGCCAATCCAGTTGATAAAACGCCGGTTATCATGGATGCGCACCAGGGACAAGCATCCGCTACGTGTCGTTGATAATAATTACAATGACTGGCTAAACCAGACCAGGGCCAATCACAGCCGCATTGAAACAGCAATCCACATAAGGGCGTGATGGCTGTGAGTGTCAGTATCAAGACAATCATCATGGCCTTTTGCTTCTCTTTGCTTGCCAGGACCTGGTGCAGGACTGACTCTATAAGTACCATACCCGATACCCTTGCCTTTTATGGGCACAACTTACATTTAATTCTTCCATATAGAATACTGTACATTTTTCTATTACGCCTTTTTAGTGAGTTATTATGCCAGAAAAAACACAACAAAACCTGGCGTCGCCCGTTAAGATGTCGACCATAAAAAAGGCTTGTTCGCATATGGTATCCCTTAAAAGCACCTTACTGCCTAGGCAAGTAACGCCAAAAGATCGACTAAGCCACATTCAATCCCTGTGCGCTCAGGTTACTTTCACTCGATGTTCCAGTTTTAATCATTAGGTAAAATGAAAAAAACTAGTTAAGCTAAGTCAAAAAAGGAATTTGAACGATATGCTGATGGAAGAGCCTGCGCGCTTTATCAATACCTTCGCCAAATTAAGGGACGAAAAAAACTAAGGATGGCCAGAAATCG
>CAYWLM010000005.1:0-50269 GCA_964459125.1 uncultured Methylomonas sp.
CGAAGACGCAACACTCGATACTGGTGGTTGGTTAAACCTTATGAAACTAATACAACAGCTTCTCCAGACAAGGACTTTCACCCTGCAAGAAATGACAAGCTTCGCTTGCCGCACCGGAAATGACGATGTTAATGAAATGAAAGTGTAAACTGACCAATGAAAGATGCCAAAATCTGTATTACAAATCAATTACAGAATAGTGCAGATCGGTGCTTTAGCTCACTGCCTACCTAGGTGATACCCACTAGCTAAAGTATCATTCTACAGTTTTATTAAATTGAGTTACAAACCTATTAGAATACAACTCAGTTTCACAGATAATCAGCTTCAAGCTAGTATTAACTAACTGACCTCTGACTGGCTAAAGCGCTCGCTAAGTCCTTGCATAACGGCATAAAATACTGGCGTAAAAATTAAAGACATACAAACTGCCGCAATCATGCCACCAACCACTGCGGTACCAATAGCTTGACGACTTGCTGCACCCGCTCCGCTAGCGACCATAAGTGGCAAAAAACCTAGCACTGATGAAAAAGCAGTCATTAAAATAGCACGAAACCTCAGTCTTGATGCTTCTACTGCAGATTCAAAAATACTCACGCCTTTAGCGCGTTGTTCAGCGGCTAATTCAACAATCAAAATCGCATTTTTACTGGCTAAACCAATAATAAGCACAATACCAATTTGAGTATAAACATTATTATCAAATTCACGCATCATCAAAGCGGCAACCGTTCCAAGCAGCGCCAAAGGAACTACCAGTAAAACCGCCATCGGTAAACTCCAGCTTTCATATTGAGCTGCTAAAACCAAAAATACCAAAACAATAGCCAAAGCAAAAACAATAACTGCTTCATTACCGACCTGTTTTTCCTGGTAAGACATACCTGTCCACTCAAAGCCCATAAAATCAGGAAAATTTGTCTGCGCCATTTGTTCCATTAAACTTAAAGCTTCGCCTGAACTAAAGCCGGGGGCAGCACTTCCGGTAATGGATGCGGCTGGATAGAGGTTATAGCGTAAAATGGTTTGCGGTCCTACTGTGTCATCAACTCTAATTAATGTACCTAGCGGAATCATTTCACCTTTTATATTACGGACTTCTAATTGGCGTATATCTTCAGCTTTTAAGCGAAATTCCGCATCCGCCTGAACTTTAACCTGCCAAGTTCGACCAAATCGATTAAAGTCATTCACATAAGCCGAGCCTAAATACGCCTGTAAGGTGTTAAAGACATCATCTAAAGGAATTTTTAAGGTTTTTGCTTTAGTGCGATCCACTTCAGCAAATAATTGCGGAACACTGGCTCTAAAAGTCGAGTTGACTCCTGCTAAGCCTGATTGACTGCGACTATCCGAAATCATTTTAGTGATTATGCGCTGCAGCTCACCTAAACCTACGTTACCTTTGTCCTGAATCTGCATTTGAAAGCCTCCTGAAACCCCTAGGCCAGGAATAGCAGGAGGAATAAAGGTAACTACAATGGCCTCTTGAATCTGACGAAACTTTGAATTTAAGTGTTGCAGAATAGCGGCTTGCGTTTCATTTTCAGCAGTGCGCTCATTCCACGCCTTCAAGACTACATAAATTGTTGCGGCATTCGAGGCGTTAGTACCGTCGATAGCAGAAAATCCACCCAATGATAGCCAGTATTGGACTCCAGGGGTATCTTTTAAGATGACATCGATCTTCTTTAGCACTTCCTGGGTGCGTTCCTTAGAAGCGGCGTCCGGTAACTGCACCGCAGTAATCACATAACCCTGATCTTCTACCGGTAAAAAAGCAGAAGGAATTTGACCAAACTGCCAGCCACTGATAACGGCAATACCTAAGGCTAATAGCATCATTAAAAAGCCACGGCGAACGACGACTTTCAAAAAATTTGCATAGCCCTTAGAAGTGGTTTCAAAAAATTTATCGAAACCGCGAAAAAAGGCATTTTTATCTTTTGGGGCAGGACGTAATAATAAAGCCGATAATGCTGGACTTAAAGTTAAGGCATTAAGTGAACTGAAAATTGTCGCTACTGCAATAGTTAAGGAAAACTGGCTATACATTTTCCCGGTAATGCCTGGTAAAAAAGCAGTGGGTATAAAGACCGCTAATAATACTAGCGTAGTTGCGACAACAGGACCTGATACGTCACTCATCGCCTGAATTGCAGCCTCTCTTGATGAGAATCCTTTTTCAATATACGCCGTAGTCGCCTCAACCACGACAATCGAATCATCGACCACAATTCCGATGGCAAGCACCAGACCGAATAGAGTGAGCATATTCAAGGAAAAGCCCATCATGGACATAACGATAAAGGTAGCAATCAAGGATACCGGGATTGTTATCGCGGGAATCAGTGTAGAGCGCCAATCCTGTAGGAAAATAAACAGAACAATGAATACTAAAGCGCCGGCTTGATATAAAGTAACAAAAACTTCATCAATTGATGCAGTGATAAAAAGTGTCGTGTCATAAGGAATTATATATTCCAGGCCCTGAGGAAAGTTTTTTTCCAACTCCAGCATGACTGAGCGAACTCGAGTAGCGGTATCTAAGGCATTAGCGCCAGGTAATTGGTAAATACTAATACTGGCTGATGGTGCGCCATTTACATTGGCAGTAATGTCGTAAGTTTTGCCGCCTAAATCAATCCGGGCAACATCTGCTAAACGCGTCATACTGCCATCATCGCCTGTTTTAATAATAATATCTTCAAACTGGGCCACATCCGTTAAGCGCCCTAATACATTAATGGAGTACTGAAAATTAGTGCCTGGTGGCACAGGCGGTTGACCAATTTGACCGGCAGCAACTTGTACGTTTTGCTCACGCATAGCCTTCACTATGTCTTGCGTGGTAATACCACGTGATTTCATTTTGTGTGGGTTGAGCCATACCCGCATACTGTAATCACTAGGGGGGAAAATCACAACATCACCCACCCCTTTAATACGGGCTAATTGGTCGCGTATATTTAAGGTAGCGTAATTACTTAAATAGAGTTCATCAAAAGTACTATCCGGTGATGTCAGGGCAATAAATAAAATAATATTGGCTGATTTCTTTTTGGTACTAACGCCCTGGCGGTTAACTTCTTCGGGTAAGTTGGGTGCGGCTAAAGCAACACGGTTTTGTACCATGACCTGAGCAATATCTAAATCCGTACCGACGTCAAAAGTGACGGTTAAGGTATAGGACCCATCTCCGGCGCTGGTGGAGGACATATACAGCATGTTTTCTACGCCGTTAACCTGCTGTTCAATCGGTGCGGCAACTGTTTCAGCAACAACCTGAGCATTTGCTCCCGGATAGGCTGCTTTAACTTCAACTGTAGGAGGGGTGATTTCAGGGTATTGCGCACTAGGCAAAGTTAACACAGAGACTGCCCCCGCGATTAACAAGACAATGGAAATAACAGCGGCAAAAATGGGGCGCTCTATAAAAAACTTAGAAAACATGCGTTTATCCTGCTGTGGTTGAAGTAATTATTGGATTTACGATGCTACCCGGACTGGCTTTTTGTAAACCATTGATAATTACTTTATCGTTTGCTTTGATACCTTTACTAATAACCACCATGCCGTCAATATTTTGACCTAAGGTGACAAGGCGCTTTTCAACTTTATTTTCCAGATTGGCGACTAAAAGATAGTGTCCACTTTGATCAGCCCCTATAGCACGTTCGTCAATAAGTAACGCGTCAGGCGTTTCTCCTATGGGTAGGCGTAAACGGGTAAATAAGCCAGGAATTAAGCGCTCTGGGATCTCTTTATTAGAAAATACCCCACGTAATTCGATGGTGCCTGTGTTGGTATTCAATGCAGACTCTGCAAAATCTAATGTCCCTTCATGAGGGAAACCGTCTTCATCTGCTAAACCTAAGAACAGAGGAATGTTTAATCCCTGATCAGCTTTTTTGTCAGGAGCATGACCCATTTGCCGGGCTTTCTCGCCACGCAATTTCATTATGCTTAATAAATCCCGTTCATTTAAATGAAAATAGACATACATAGGCTGATATTGCGTTACGGTGGTTAATAATGTGGCTTTTCCTTCACCCACTAAATTGCCAATATCGACGATATTTCGACTAACGCGCCCGGCAATAGGGGCGGTGACTTGGGTATAACTCAGTTGGATTTTTGCACGTTCTACCCCAGCAGATCTTAATCCAATTGCTGCTTGCGCCACATCACGCTCCGTTTGACGTTGCAGGTGCTCAGTTTTCGAAATATAGTTTTTCTTGATCAATTCATCGGCACGGTTTAATTCTGCCTGAGTACGGTTTAACTGCGCTTGAGCGCTGATTAATTCTGCCTGTGCCGCGGCTAGCTGTGCCTGGTATAGTTCGGGATCAATAATAAATAATAAGTCACCTAGCTTAACGTTTGTTCCAGGTTCAAAGTGCATGCTTTTTAAAATACCTGATGCTTGTGCTCTAACTTCTACAAAACCTACAGACTGAGTCGTGCCGGTAAATTCTAAATATTCTGTAACGCTTTTCTGAATGGGTAGGCTAACAGTCACTTCCGGGGCAGGCGGGGTGATATATTCATTTTTTGGTTCACAGGCAGCCAAAAATAATGCAAACAAACCAATCGGAAACTGGCAATACCAACGGTGTAGAAAATGGGGCATAGTAAACTCAGGTAATATGGACTAACAGGGAGAATAGACTTATTAAATCACAAGCTCATGACAAGTTGAATGTTTTATTTGCGTCCTCAATAGACTAAACTCTGGCTATTCGCTTAAGCCGAAACAAGTTATGCAATATTGTGTTTTCTTAAACTGAAAAATACTCTTAGCATAATTGAAAAATACTGCTGATAAGGCATCAAAGTTTATAATGCATTTATTTAATTATTATTCGCCTTGATGATATTGCAATGGAATCACCCTAATTTTTAAGGTAAAGTGATGCTTCGCTAATTTATATTTTTAAAAACTAATGAAAAAATTTTACTCACCTTTAATATTATTAATTCTATCTTTACTACTCTCTGGCTGTGCTTCTACAACTAAAGATATAGAAGTTGAATCAGTATCTGATCCTAAAGTGAATCTAAAGGCTTATACGACATATGCCTGGTTAGGTTCTGCAGAAGTATTAAACGACCCCGAAGGTAAATGGCAACCAGCAAAATTTGATGTTTCCAGCGATATTAAATTTCTGATTGACAGTGAATTACGCTCAAAAGGTCTAACAGAAGTTGCTGATCAGGATGCAGAAGTTGCAATAAGCTTCTTTACTGGCATAGACATGGAAGCACAGCAGTTAAAAGCTGACCCGGCAAAAAATGTTGCAATCCCTGAAAATATTCCTCAAGCAGCGTTAATCGTTGTAGCTATAGATATAAAAACAGGTTATGTAATCTGGATGGGGTTAGCTACTGGTGATATCAAAGAAGGCGCAACAGTTAAAGAATCCAAAGCTCGTATAGCTTATGCGGTTAATAAAATGTTTAATCCTCGCTTTTATGATGCCTGGTTTTAATTAATACTTATATCCTAGGGTACTATTAAGTACCCTATTTATTATTGTCAGGAATTATTTCAGACAGGCTTCTGATTTATATAATCGACTGCACCCTTCTAATCTGCACGTTAAAAATATAAATATGCCTATCAAGCAAAACTCTATGCTTATCTCACTGGCAGCAATATGTATTATTATTGCCGGCATGAAAGCGGCTGCACCGATTTTAAATCCCTTATTTCTATCAATTTTTATTGCTATTATTTGTCTACCATCACTGGCATGGCTGGATAAAAAAGGTCTCTCATCTACTTTAGCTATATTACTGGTAATAATAGCTTTATTTATAACGCTTGGTACTGTCGGGATCTATATCGTCAGTTCAGTCAATGAATTTTCTCAACAATTACCCGATTACCAGAATAATCTAAAACTACAAACAGACATTTTGATTCAGTGGCTAGATGGCCATGGGATAGATTACGCGGTTAATATTGATTCATTCAAAGAATTTAATGCCAGCAAAGTCATGAAATTTATTGGTGGACTAATTACCGGTTTAGGTGCTGTCTTTGCTGATATGTTTCTAATTCAGTTAACTGTCATCTTTATATTGTTTGAAAGTTATTCATTACCGCAAAAAATTCAGCTTGCTTTTGGTGACTCAAACCTTAGTTATCATTCCCGCGAAATAGTTGACCGCATAAATCAATACCTTGCCATAAAAGCAATCACCAGCCTGGTAACCGGCTTGCTAATTACTATCTGGTTATCAATATTAGATGTTGACTTCCCTATTCTATGGGGTGTAATTGCCTTTATGTTTAATTTTGTGCCTACGATTGGTTCAATTATTGCCGCCATTCCGACGATGTTACTCAGCCTGGTACAATTCGGTGTCGATAGCTCCTTATTAGTAGCCTTAGGCTATTTCCTGGTCAATATGCTCGTAGGTAATATATGGGAACCACGGATTATGGGACGAGGATTAGGTTTATCAACCCTGGTGGTATTTCTGTCCTTAACCTTTTGGGGCTGGGTATTTGGTACAGTGGGAATGTTGCTTTCCGTGCCATTTACCATGATTGCTAAAATTGTGTTAGCAAAAAACCCTGATACCCTCTGGATTTCGATATTACTAGGCTCAGAGGATGATTTACCTGAAATAGAGAGCGAAGTGAGTGTGCATGACGGGCTTTAGCCCGCCAGCAATGCTTGTTTTAAATAACTTAGCAGATTTTTTATTGCGGAGCATTAAAATCAAATCCGACCTTTTAACAATATCTTTTGCCGCAGTGGGATATAAAATTTGAGTTTTGCATTAAGCAGCCCTCAACAGAGCTTCTACTAACTTTACTACGCCAGATGCTTATTCTTCGGTAACATTTTCAACTGCATCGTCTATGCGTTCGCCCGCCTTTTCTGCAGGACCTTTGTCTAATATGGCATCTTTAGTCTCTTCATACGATTCTTTAACGCTTTTAGCTGTATTATCCGCAGATTTTTTAACGCTGGCAGCGGCGTTATCCATCCTTTTACCTGCTTTTTCCATTGTACCTTCTTCTTTTTCGCAAGCAGTTATGCCAAGTATAAGAATTCCCGTAAAAAACAACGCTATCGATTTTTTAAACATTTTATTTTTCCTTAAAGGTTTTTCGAATGATCAAACAACTAGATTACATTTCAGAAAATAATCTTAATGTCATCTGATATTAATCTCTAAATCTAGAGAATGCAACTTATGTTATAGGCTGGCGCTAATAAATTGAGAAATATCCTGGATTTCAGCTTTTTGATTATTTATAAATTACTTTTGCTGTATTTGCTTGAACTATTCCCCTGAGTAATTGCGCAATAATTCGAAGTCAGCATCTATAAAAAATCTTTTATCGCCTGTGCAAGTAATTTATCCAGATGAATACAGGCACTAGTGTGGCTAATACTGTCAGTACTCCAGATTTGTTGTACGCCAGCCTGCATAATATGAGTTTCAGCATCATCACAAAATAAAGGGTGGGTAATTACTGCATAAACGCGTTGAGCGCCGGCTGCCAATAATAAGCCTGCCGCTTGTGCCAATGTTCTTCCGGTACTGGCCATATCATCAATAATGACAACGGCTTTATTGCGGAAATCAAAATCAGCCAGAGATATGCTAACCTGTGTATCGCCCTGACGTACTTTTTTCGCCACAGAATACTCAAAACCAATTTTTTTGGCAATCGCGGCAACCCATTGTTCAGACTCACTATCTGGCCCTAGTAGTACCGCATGCTTAAAATGTTGCAGGAGAAACAGACCGATTTCATCTGTTGCCGTCAGGCTAATCGCATTATCAATCGGGATTGCCTGATTTAATCTGGATATACGGTGCAAGTGGGGGTCTACAGTAATGACATCATCAAACAGTTCTGCCAGCATTTGCCCAATAATGCGCTGACTGACTGCTTCACCAGGTTGATTCGCTATATCCTGGCGCATATAACATAAATACGGTGCGACTAGTGTGATCCTTTGCACGCCTTGTTGCCGCGCAGTTTGTGCACACAATAACAATTCGATCAATTTATCATTAGGTTGATTCAAGCTGCGGCAAATAATGATATGTTCGGGCAAGTCTATTGGTAATCGTAAGAGACTTTCGCCATCAGGGAATTGGTGCAGATAGACCTCCTGCAATGGCGCACCAAGTGCCAATGCAAATCTTTTGGCCTGAGGCAGATAGTCTGGAAAAGCGAGTATCAGCATAGTCTCTCTCCTAAAAGGCAATTAATGGTTGCAAAATCTGTTCTTTTTCACCAATACTATAACCGCTATTCTGTTGTGCCAGTTTTGTTGCAAATTTGAAATCCGCAGGGAATTCTGCATAAATTTGAAAAAGTGCTTCGCCTTTTGTCACTTTATCTCCCAGTTTTTTAAATAAATCCACACCTGCTTTTTTATCCATAGGAGCGCCTGCAATACGCGCAATTTTAGCTGTTTGAAAGTTATCAATATGGGTTACGATGCCATCCCGGTCAGCATAAACGGGATAACTCAGTTTCCCTGGCTGTAAATCTATTTCCTTAGCGCCCTGTGCCTTGATAATATTATTCATTTTTGCACACGCCCGTCCTGATTCCAGTATATCTCTGGCAATGGCATAACCTTGCCCGCCACGTACATCAGGATCAAACTCAATAATTCTACCAGCCAGCTGAAGAGATTTCTGGCGTAGATCCGCAGGTGCATTAGGATCATTATTGAGTACCTGCATCACATCGCGCGCCTCAAGAACAGGTCCTATACCCAGACCAATTGGTTGCCGGCCATCAGTAATCATTACTTCCAGGTGTATATTAAGCCGGTCGCCAACAAACTCGAATAATTTACGTAAGGCTAAGGCCTGGCGCATATGCCTTACCTTTGCCGTGGGTCCAACGGGTATATCGATAATCAAATGCGTAGAGCCAGCAGCCAGTTTTTTCGACAAAATCGAGGCGACCATCTGCCCTTGAGAATCAATCCCTAAGGGTCGTTCCACTGCAATCAACATGTCATCAACAGGGGCCAGTTTAGCTGTCCCGCCCCAAACAAGACAACCTCGCTCCTGACGCACAATATCAGACATCTGATCAGGCGTTAGATTGACTTTACTGAGTATTTCCATGGTATCAGCCGTACCGGATGGGGAGGTAATGGCGCGACTGGAGGTTTTTGGAATTAACATGCCGTGTGCGGCAACAATAGGCACTACTAACATCGAAGTCCGGTTGCCGGGAATTCCTCCGATACAGTGTTTATCAGCTACCAGGGTTTCATGCCAATCCATGCGCTCACCTGAATTCAACATAGAACGCGTCAGATATAACAGCTCATCACGATCAAGATTATTTTGACCGGTCGCAACCAGAAAAGCAGCCATTTCCATTTTTGAATAACGGGTTTCGACGATATCATGACTGATATCATCAAAATCTGCCTGATCAAGACGTTCACCGTTAATCTTGCGGCGCACGGCATCCATAGACTTGGGCGGTTCAGCATGATCCACAGTGGCCAGTGTGCCTTCGCTGGCATTCAGATAATTAAATGCTTGCAGGGAAAGGCCTAGTTCGCCAGGTTGAACAATGGCATTATCATCAACCACATTTAGCACTGCCAGTAGTCGAGTACCGTTAACACTGATTTGAATTTTAGATAAAGCCTGGAAACCTTCGGCACGGTAAATACTGCATTCGCGGTTTAGGTAGGCAACATTTTCATGATAGGTGTCTATTCCTATCCTGCGTATTTTTAAAGTATCGTTACTCATCGTTTTTTAGGTTTTATTATTGATGATGCTTAAAAGATGTTATCTTGTCAAATCGAACAAGTCCACGCATGTATATTCCAATCAGCTTTATATCAAGATAAAATGCCCTACATACTCAATATTGCCCAGTATAAACACTTCCTATCGAGTAAAGCTATCATTTTTGTAGGCATGCTATTGTTATTCAGTAGCTTGCTGTCTCCGGCAAACTTGAAAGCTGAAACCGTTGCAAAATCATCTACTGACAATCAAGTCAGCTTGTATTATTTCTGGTCACGCTATTGTCCACATTGTAAAGAAGCAAAGCCCTTGATTAACAATCTAGCCAAAATATACCCTTGGTTAACGGTATATAGTTATGATTTAGTTGATAATCGCGAAAATCAGCAACGTTATTTACTGATGGCAACACAATTACAACAGCCCGCTAATTCAGTGCCTGCATTTATTTTTTGTGATCAAATGCTGGTCGGTTATGACCGCGCCGAAACTACAGGACAGGAACTAATAGAAAAGTTACTTGCCTGTCATCAGCAAGAAAGCACAACAGAAAAACAAGAAAATTTAAATATTACCGGTTTAGGTAGCATTCATTATCAGGACTTTTCTCTACCTGCCCTAACCTTGATTATAGCGGCTCTGGATGCTTTTAATCCGTGTGCATTTTTTATTCTGTTATTTCTTCTCAGTTTAATGGTACATCACCGCAGCCGGACTAGAATGCTGCTTATTGGCTGCATTTTTGTAGTATGTTCCGGGCTAATGTACTTCCTGTTTATGAGCGCATGGCTCAATCTGTTCCTGATGACAGAAGAACTGATTATTATTACCGCAGCGGCGGGACTTATTGCGATCAGTTTTGGCTTGATCAATATTAAGGATTATTTCTTTTTCAAACAAGGCGTCTCTCTATCATTATCAGATTCGAGTAAATCCAGGCTCTTTACCCGAATACGCGCCCTCACCCAGACTGGAAATTTGACGACCATGATAACTGCGACCATTATCCTTGCAATAGCTGCTAACAGTTATGAGTTACTCTGCACCGCTGGCCTGCCAATGGTTTATACGCGTGTGCTAACCCTTAATGAACTCAGCACAACACAATATTACATGTATCTGCTCCTATACAACATCGTCTACATTATTCCTTTATTAGTGATCGTCCTGCTGTTTACCCTGACGATGGGGCAAAAAAAACTGTCTGAACAGAGTGGGCGCTTATTAAAACTGCTCTCAGGTAGCATGATGTTTGGCCTGGGGATGATATTACTGTTAAAACCAGAATGGCTTGGTAATATGCTGGTTTCAGTAGGCGTAATTTCAGCAGCTGTTTTACTGACAGCGCTGGCGGCGTTAATACAAAAGTTAAATTCCACGTTCTAAAACGTGCATTTATATCAGTCTCGGAGAGCGTGCTTTCCCGCTTCTATACTCTATGGGGAATGCCCGCGCTTGATGCGCTGCATCACGAAACGCTCGGCGTTTCCGTGCTGAATTGCCAAACAAAGCGTCGAAACTAGTGATACTGGATACAAGTTTGAGCCTTTAGGTTGCATAGTCAGAAAATAATTAACTATGTTTTTGCTTTGAATAACAAACAAAAAAACCATCCAGAGCAATTAAAGTCTGGATGGCTTTTTCATATGTGCTAAATCAAGCTGATTGAACGCCTTTATTTCTAAAGAGTATTACCCAGCCGCACATCCTTTAGGTACATTACTAGAAGAGATATTGGTACCTGTTATAACGCAACCCCAGTTAATTTTACCTGGTGTTCCAGTAGTAGGCGTTAATGTTGCTGTAATACCCCCTACAGCAGTAGCTAGCACACCACCAGTACCACAATCTGGTATAGCGGTATTGCCTGAGTCTTTGCATTGTAAAACACCTGGTGCCGCAACTACCGCTCCAGCTGAGTCGTTCACTCCTAATGAAAAAGCTTCAGCCACTTTTATTTTCTGCCCCCCAAGATTTCCTACAGCGGCTCCCGCATTAGCTTTTATAATGTAATCCTGATAAGCAGGTAAGGCAATCGATGCCAAGATACCAATAATCGCAACTACGATCATTAGCTCGATTAAGGTAAAACCTTGCTGTACTTTCTGATATTTTATTTTTTGCATAATATTTCCAACCTTAAAAAATGTTAAGAATAGAGAGTTTAAAACTGTAACTAGAATAAAGAATAGTCTATACCACAATAATTACAAGTTAGTAATCCCCCTGTTAATTGATTTGTAATAGTAAAGTCTGAACTCTAGAATGATAATTATGTCACAAGTTTTCACAAACTGTCTCATTTTTAAGCGGACTTAGATAGCAAAATTAGAAAACTGTTCGAAGAGCATTTAAAACGAAGAATCCAATAGCTTTAGGTATTGCCGCCATTAAAAAGCTAAAGCTTTTATGCCTTCTGTCTGTTAGACGTTTATGCCCCCTTTACATTCCAGCTCTAATTGGATTTAAAAAAGACATATTGCCCGCCTTTTTTATCTTTCATTAACTGTTCCATCTGGGGGATTAGCTGTTCAATAATTAAGCTATCTTCAGGCTTACCATATTTATTATTCAACTCCAGTTGAAATAACAAATAGTCTAACGCCTTTAGATATGTGCCTTTATTAATACGCCCCCACCCTTCCCACAAAATAGCAAGGGCTTGTTGATATTGTCCATTTACGTCCAATAATTGGGCATAATGATAGCGAACATCTATTAAGTAGGGGTTAATTGTTAATAATTTTACATATTGTGCGCGGATCTCTGAATACTCAGCTTGCATACCTAATAAAATGTCGATTTTAGTTATATAATTCTGCGCATCCAAAGGTGTTTTTTCAATTGCACTATTAACTGCATTTAAAGCGTATATGGCTACTTGCTGGCGTTGCTCTGAAAATTCATCATTAACAGGCATATTTTTTAGCTGTATGGCAGTATATCGGGCGCTTAAAGCTTCATACCTGTCTGATGCAGTAAAGAACAAACTTGCTTTCAAATAATGATCTATTTTTTCCGGATACGTGTTTGCTTTTTGTCCTTTAGCTTGATGATAAGTAGAAAATCCGGAAATAATAACTAATATAATGATTCCAAAACAGAGAGTACGATAAAGCCACAAGAAATTTTTATTAGCTTTCAAAGCACTATTATTAACCCAATTCCCCTGCTCTACCTGTAAACATTGACTTGCCTGTCCCAGATAATAGCCAAAAATTATTTGCATCGATAAATGGTACAAATGGAAAGTAAAAAAAGTATGAATCAGCATACCTATACAGGGGATTAACAGTGCCAATGCTTCGGTTTTATACGCGGAAAATATCCCCTCTTGTTTTTGTAATACATAATATAATTTCTGAACTATAAAAAACACAAAAGCCAGAAATAATAATAAGCCAACTGGCCCTAATTCAAGTAAAAATTGTAAATAATCATTATGTGCATAATGCCCCAATTCATTGGTTAACGGAGCTTTATATTGTGTAAACAATACTGAATAAGTCCCCAGACCCCAACCTAAAAAAGGCCTATCCAGATACATTTGCCAGGCAGGAAGCCATAATAAATGACGACCGGCATCCGTAGCTGTATAGGTTTGCACCTCGGCAATTGTGCTAATACGCTGCACCAGGGTCTGATCAACAAAAAAGCTACTCAATATATAGCCTAGAATAATGGCTAATAGAAAAAACAAACTTTGCTTATAAGGTAAGTGCTGCCGCCTAATGATAATGAATAAACATAAAGCACCCGCTGCTAAAATTAACAAAGCACCTCGACTCTGAGTCAAGCCCATCGCAAAGGCAAAAAACAAAGAAATAGCACATATAGAATAAGTTTTAACTAAATTAATCTTGGTGTTTACAGCATAACGAACCACCCAAGGCAATACAATCATCGCGAGAAACGCCGCATGAGTATTCCAGTTTAACAATAACCCCATAGGACGTGGTATTTCTAATATGAAGTACTGATAATAAGTATAAGCAACCAGCCCTGAGCCTAAAATCAATAATAATTTCTGCACATTAAATGATTTTTCACTATTATCTGTATAACCTATAAAATAACTTAGTAATCCAATTAAAAAAGTGACTACCGTTATGATGCTATTTACTTTAACTACAGACCAATACATAGTAGAAATAATAGCCCAGAGGATAAAAAGGGAATATGCAAGAAATGCTTTATCTTTAACTAAAGAAAAATATAACCCAGGTTTGCGCAGACGCCATAGGCCTATTCCTAATAGCAAACCAAACGATATCCAATAGAAAAATAGATTTATCTCGTTTTGGCCAAGCATCACAATAATAAGTGCAGTTATGATGATTAAAGGCTCAAAATACGCGCCATATTGGTCAATTATTTTTTTCATATTTTCACTATTCGGTATTTGAGTGATAGTTATTTAATCTGGGTTATATATTGAGTCTTGATTAGCTAATCAAGTGATAGAAAGCTTGATACAAAAATTGAGATTTTTAACATACTTGGATTCATATAATAAATGCAACACCTCTAAAAAAGGTTAAATGGTATCGTTTCCGTCTACCAAAACAAAAAACTAAAGAGGTGTCCAATGAGAACATTCAACCATCTAACCCAAGAAGAAAGATACCATATCTACATCATGCATAAGAAAAAGGTTTCTCTTGGTGAGGTAGCCGGAGACATGGGTAGGAATAAATCCACTATTAGTAGTTAGTTGCAACGAAATAAGGGTAAGTGTGGGTATTGTTATCAGCAAACACAAATCAAAGCCCAACAGCGTCATCTTGATAAGCCCAAAGCGATCAAGCTGGTTGTTGAGATGAAGTGTGTTATCACGCCACTTATCAAAGAAAAATGGAGTCCGGACCAGATATCAAGGCGATTAAAAGCCCTTGAGAAACCGAGTGTCAGCGACGAAACTATCTACCGCTTCATATTGACTAACAAGTCTGTGGGAGGCGAGCTATACAAGCAACTGAGGCATCAATCCAAACCTTACCGTAAGCGTTATGGTAAGAATGACTATCGTGGCATCATTCCTTACCGTGTGGACATTAAAGAGCGCTCAAATATAGTGAATGAAAAGACCCGCTTAGGTTGATTGGGAGGCCGATACAGTCACAGGCAAATGCCACCAAGGCGTTGTGGTGACTTTAACGGAACGAGTGTCCAAATTGAATCTCGTCATCCCTATTATTCGTGCGGGGAGTCGCTATTTTTGCGAAAGCTTGTTCGTGGGCTTCCTGCCCCCTAACAAGCAGCAAAAAACTACGCGACCACTATTGCCTTCGGCTGCCTCGATTCGTCCTGCGTACGTGCCGCTACGTCACATCATCGTATACTCGATGCTGACTCCGCAGCACTTCCACAAATGACTTTACGCCATGTCGTAATGCTTTGTATTTTTCCTCCACCTGCGCTCACGCACAGACTCCGGAAAAACACCCAGCCCTATGGCTATCGAGGACTAAAAATCTTCACTTCGCTACGCTCCGTTTCCAGGATTTTCAGCGAAGGAAGCTGAACCGACCAAAGAGACTATCATTCAAGCCCTAAAGCCTTTAGCCGCCTGGGTACACACCATCACTTTTGATAATGGCCGTGAGTTCTGCCGGCTCATAGATATTGCAAAAGCGGTGGGTTGTAATACTTATTTCGCTAAACCGTATCATTCATGGGAACGTGGCTTAAATGAAAATCATAATGGCTTATTGAGACAATATTTCCCTAAGAATTAACCCTTAGACCAGGTAACCCAAGGCGATGCTAACAAAGCATTAGCGGGGCTTAACCATGGGCCTAGAAAAAACCTCAACTATAAAACACCATGGGAAGTATTTTGTGAAATGGCATCACTTAATACCGATAATTTACTGAGTGTTGCATTTATGAGTTGAATTCGCCATTAATTAATGTAGTCGATCGTATGAGATCAGCTTTTTTATTCTTGAGATATTGTCATACAGTTCGGAGCAACATAAAGAGCTTTAGTTTCTGACAGAGGTTGCCGATTAAATTTAATCATAACCAATCCCCCTATCCCAAACCTGTTTCCAGCTAGAATTTCAGCTAGAATAATTTCAGACATAAAAAAGTCTATCATTTACATGATAAGCCTTTGATTCAATTGGTCGGGACGACTGGATTCGAACCAGCGACCCCCACACCCCCAGTATGGTGCGCTACCAAGCTGCGCTACGCCCCGACATATTGAACTTTTAACTATTAAGAATGGCCAACGAGCGTTAGCCATATAGATAAGCCGACCAAGTATAAAGCAACTGCCCAGCTTATCAATATTTATTTTAGAATTTCTAAAATATCTTCTAGTTCGCCAATCATCTGATGGATAACTTGCTTGGTACGCCCTGAGTCATCTTTAGCATCGTCACTCAGCAAATGAGCTCTAGCACCGCCTATCGTATAGCCTTGCTCATATAACAAAGCTCTGATCTGGCGAATTAACATGACATCATTGCGTTGATAATATCGCCTGTTGCCACGTCTTTTTACTGGCTCTAACTGCTCGAATTCCTGCTCCCAGTATCTCAATACATGCGGCTTTACACCGCATAGCTCACTCACCTCACCGATTGCAAAATAGCGTTTTGCAGGGATGGGGGGTAATTCGTTATTGTTACTTGCTTCCAGCATAGGCTTCTACTCGTGTTTTTAACTTCTGGCCTGTTCTAAAAGTGACGACCCTACGTGCAGATATAGGAATCTCTTCACCTGTCTTGGGGTTTCTTCCTGGGCGACTATTTTTATCTCTTAATTCAAACTTACCAAAACCCGAGATTTTCACCTGCTCTCCTTGCTCTAGTGAAGTCTTAATTTCTTCAAAAAAAAGCTCAACCATTTCTTTCGCTTCGCGCTTATTTAAACCAATTTCATCAAACAATTTTTCAGCGAAATCTGCTTTAGTTACTGCCATTTATTCTAATCTCTCAATTTTGCACTTAATTTGTTAGATAAAGCGTCTAACACCCTGTTAACTATAGCATCAATTTCAGAATCTGTAAGAGTTTGTGTTGCATCCTGCATAATTAATGCTAACGCTATACTTTTATATCCTTGCTCGACGCCCTGTCCACGGTATATATCAAATACCATGACCTGTTTAATTAATTTTTCCTGACAGTCATCAATGCACCTTTTAACTGCCTGAAAAGAAACCTGTTCTTCCAGCAATAAGGCTAAATCACGACGCACTGACGGAAATTTAGATAAGCTGTTAAAAGCAGGAATAATTCTTTCTAATAATACGCTCTGAGATAGTTCAAACAGAAAAACATTACTATCAAAACCTAACTGCTTTTCCAGTGTCGGATGTAACATACCTGCCCAGCCTAGTGACTGACCTTCCAGAGTCTGTATTTCTGCACTTTGCCCTGGATGTAATGCACTATGTTTCCGCGCAATAAATTTTACCTCACGGCCAGTTAAGGCGCAGATAGCTTCAACATCTGACTTTATATCGTAGAAATCGACTTTTCGCGCCTTTTCTCCCCACTGTTCGGGGTTAGCAGAACCTAGTGCAATTCCTGCCAGCATTTTTTCTTGCTGCTCAACACTTGTGCCTAAAAACCGCTGACCTGCTTCAAATAATCGTACTCGACTCTGTTGACGCTTAGTATTGTATGCCGCCGCTTGCAGCAGACCACACCAGAGCGTAGTACGCATCACCGCAAGATCTGCTGATATTGGATTTTGTAATTTTATATACTTATCGTCAGGTACGATCGATTTTTGCAGCTCTTCAACAACAAAACTATAAGTAATAGCTTCCTGGTAATCACGTGCAACCAAGACATCTTTAATTTGATCTATGTCTAAAACCGCTTCAGGTGCCTGACTTAATGCAGAGCGCATTAACAAGCTACTTTGCGGCAAGTTGTTATAGCCATAGACACGACCCAATTCTTCAATTAAATCGGCTTCTATTGCGATATCAAAACGAAAGCCTGGGGGAGTCACCTGCCATCCTTCGCCATCTTTAACAACCGTCATACCTAAGCGTAGCAAGATTCCTTCTACTTCGGCTTCAGCTAAAGCAACGCCTAAGATACGCTTGATTCTTTGCGTTCGCAAAGTAACAGCAGGACGCTGTGGTAAATGCTCCTGTGCAACCACCTCGGTTATTGCACCAACACGCCCTCCCGCTATTTCAACAATAAGCCGGGTTGCACGTTCGATTGCTCTGGTTTGTAACTCAGCATCAACACCTCTCTCGAAACGATGTGAAGAATCCGTATGCAGGCCGTAATGACGCGCCTTGCCCATCATAAAGCTGGGGCTAAAAAATGCACATTCCAGGAATATATCTTTTGTGCTGTCTGACACAGCAGATTCACTACCGCCCATTACTCCCGCTAAGGCGAGTGCTTTATCAGCATCAGCAATAACCAATGTAGCGTCATTAGCGCTTATTTTCTGCTCATTTAATAAACCCAGGATTTCACCTACCTGTGCTTTACGCACTTCAATCCCACCTGATAATTTCGCGGCATCAAAGGCATGTAAAGGCTGGCCCATTTCTAATAGGACATAGTTAGTCACATCCACCACGGGGCCTAGACTTCTTAGCCCTGAACGACGTAATCGCTCTTGCATCCATAGTGGTGTTTCTGCACGCGAATCAACGTCTTTAATTAAACGTCCTAAATAACGTGGGCATGCGTCTGGTGCACTGACTTTAACATCCAGTGTATCCTGGTGCTCAACTACAGCAGGAATCACATCTGGTACTTTAAATTCTATATCATTCAGTAGTGCAACTTCTCTGGCTATCCCTTCAATGCTTAAACAATCAGCTCTATTAGGTGTTAAATCAACTTCAATTAATTGGTCGTTTAGAGCCAGATATTCACGAATATCTGTACCCACAGGTGCATCGGCTGCTAATTCCATCAAGCCATCTGCATCAGCCGCCAGGCCTAGTTCTTTTTCTGAACAAAGCATGCCGAATGATAGTTCGCCACGTAGTTTTGATTTTTTAATTTTAAAATCACCTGGCAATACTGCACCAATCAAAGCAGCAGGTATTTTTAAGCCTTCACGAACATTGCTTGCTCCACAGACGATTTGTAAGGACTCATTTTCACCAACTTCTACCTGACAAATTCTTAATTTATCGGCATCAGGATGAGCCATTATCGATATTACTTGCCCAACCACAACACCACTAAATTCTGCAGCCGCAGGACTGACTGAATCAACTTCCAGCCCTGCCATGGTAATTTGTTCAACGAGTGCCTGAGTATCAAGCGCAGGATTTACTAATTCTCTTAACCAAGCTTCACTAAATTGCATTATTAAATCCTTCTCTTAATTAAATTGCTCAAGAAATTTAAGATCATTCTCAAAAAACAGCCTTAAATCATTGATGCCATAACGCAACATAGCAAGTCGCTCAACTCCCATGCCAAACGCAAAACCGGTAAAATCTTCACTATCAATATTGACCGCTTTGAACACTTCAGGATGAATCATGCCGCAACCCATTACTTCTAGCCAGCCTGTATGACTACATACACGACAGCCTTGACCATCACACATCACACACTCGATATCTACTTCTGCGGAAGGCTCGGTAAACGGAAAATATGAAGGTCTAAATCGTACCTGTATATCTTTTTCAAAGAAGGCTCTTAAAAATTCATAGACCACGCCTTTTAAATCAGCAAAGCTGACATTCTCATCAACTAGAAAACCTTCTACCTGGTGAAACATAGGGGTATGCGTTATATCAGAATCACAGCGATACACACGACCCGGCGCAATCACTTTTAATGGCGGTTGATATTTTTCCATTGCACGCACTTGCACTGGTGAGGTGTGCGTTCTTAATAAGGTATGTGCATCAAAATAAAAGGTATCATGCATCGCCCTTGCAGGGTGGTGTGAAGGAATATTTAAGGCTTCAAAATTATGATAATCATCTTCAATTTCGGGTCCTTCTTCTACCTTAAAGCCAACACTGGAAAATATTTTTGCAATACGTCTTAATGTCAGCGTTACGGGATGCAGACCGGCAACAGATTGACCTCTTCCCGGCAAGGTAACATCAATGGTTTCGCTAGCTAAACGTGCATCAAGTTCCGCTTGCTGCAAGGCATTTCTGCATTCTTCCAGAGTATTTTGAAAATCAGCTTTAACTGTATTGATAGCTTGACCCGCTATGCGTCTTTGTTCCGGGTCTAGTTTACCGAGTTCCTTCATCTGCAAGGTGAATGCACCTTTTTTTCCCAGATATTGCACACGGATTTGATCTAATGCCTGTAAGTCATTAGCTGCTGCAAGCTCTTGTAAAGCTTGTGCTAGAATTTCTTCGAGGGTCGCTGACACGGCTCTTTCGCTTTTATTGAGGTGGTAGAAAGAAAGGTAAAAATATGCATGAAATAATTAAAGCGTGTTGCTTGACAATCTTTTATTTAGCAATGACTTATAAGCAGGTACGAATAAATTTGAACCCATAACTCCCTTTATTTCGTGCACATTCCGTAGCAAAAAAAAGGGCTTTTCAGCCCTTTTTTAAAACCTTCCCTAAAAAGGAATAACGATAAGTTATTCTTTAAAGTGGACTTTGATTTGCTTTAGCAATTTTAGCAATTTCAGCAAAAGCATCCATATCACGTACTGCGATATCTGCTAATACTTTACGGTCAATTGCAACATTTGCTCTTGTTAAGCCATTTATTAATCGGCTATAAGAAATGTCGCATAGACGCGCTGCTGCATTGATACGTACAATCCATAAAGCACGAAAAGTGCGTTTTTTGTTTTTACGATCGCGGTAAGCATATTGCCCCGCTTTGATGACCGCTTGTTTAGCAACACGATAAACACGGCTACGCGCACCGTAATATCCTTTCGCTTGCTTTAAAATCTTTTTATGTCTTGCTCTAGCTGTTACACCACGTTTTACTCTGGCCATTCTCTTTTCCTAAAAATTAGCTATAAGGTAACAAACGTGCAGTCATGCGCACATCTGATTGATGAAGAGTAGCCGCTTTACGCAACTGTCTTTTTCTTTTAGTCGATTTTTTAGTCAAAATATGGCGACGGTGTGACGCTCCACATTTAAAACCGCCATTTGCTGTACGCGTAAAGCGTTTTGCAGCACCACGATGGGTTTTAATTTTTGGCATTTATTTTCTCCAATATAATATAAAAATAACACATCCCTGATATAAAAACCCAGCAAGGCAAAATGCAATGGCCCGACTGAATTGATAACACTACTATTCCTACAGTAGTAACAATTAAAACTTATCTTCCACCCTTTATTCCTAAAAAATAAAAGTGAAATTGTAGATTGGGTTAGCTTATCTAGCGAAGCGCTGATAACGTAACCCAACATTTACGCATCATACAAAACTCTGTTGGGTTACGTTTTTATTGCTTCGCAAAAAAATCTAACCCAACCTACATTCATTTAAGATTTATTTTTTCTTTTTAGGTCCAAGAACCATAACCATCTGCCGACCTTCCATTTTAGGAAACTGCTCAACGACTGCCAGCTCTTCCAGATCTTTCTCAATGCGCTTCAGCAAGTCCATACCAATCTCTCTATGCGCCATTTCTCTACCACGAAAGCGCACGGTAATTTTGGTTTTATTACCTTCTTCAAGGAATTTGATTAAGCTACGCAACTTAACATTGTAATCACCAATGTCAGTTCCCGGCCTAAACTTAATTTCTTTAACCTGAATCTGCTTTTGTTTTTTCTTGGCTACCTGTAACTTTTTATTCTGATCGAATAAAAATTTACCATAGTCCATTATTTTACAAACGGGAGGATCAGCGTTTGGTGACACTTCCACCAAGTCCATATTTGCCTCAGCAGCTAACTGCTTTGCTTCACTGAGTGACATTACGCCACCTTGCTCATCAGACAAACCTGTTACTCTTACACGCCTTGCAATAATTGCATCATTTAAACGTGTTGCATCTTTTTTAGCAGCGATACCCTGTTCCTCCGGTTACTAAATTACTTTCTATGTTGAATTTCTTGTTTCAATTGCTGCACAAAAGCATCAATTGAAAAACTACCCAAATCATCACCTTTCTGTGAACGTACTGTCACAGTCTGCTCTTCTAATTCTTTATCACCGATAATTAAAAGATAAGGAATCCTTTGCATAGAGTGCTCGCGAATTTTAAAGCCTATCTTCTCATTTCTCAAGTCAATTTTTGCTCTAAAGCCCTGTTTTTCTAATTCAGTATAGACTTGCTCTGCATATTCATCATGACGACTAGCAATATTCAAGACTACCACTTGTTCTGGCGCAAGCCATGCAGGCATAGTTCCCGCATGCTGTTCAATCAAAATACCAATAAATCGCTCCAAGGAACCCAGTATTGCTCGATGCAACATCACAGGCACTTGTTTAGAGCCATCTTCAGCGATAAAACTGGCATCTAAACGCCCCGGCATTGAGAAATCTACCTGAATTGTCCCGCACTGCCAGACGCGCTCTAAACAATCTTTTAAAGAAAATTCAATTTTAGGACCATAAAAAGCACCTTCCCCCGGTTGTAATTCCCAATCCAGGCCTTTATTATTTAATGCCAATTCTAAAGCTTTCTCAGCCTTATCCCATACTTCGTCAGAACCGACCCGTTTCTCAGGACGCGTTGATAATTTAATCAACACATCTTCAAATCCAAAATCCTTATAAACTTCAAATAACAAATCAATAAAGCTAGAGACTTCATCTTGAATCTGATTTTCCGCACAAAAAATATGCGCATCATCCTGAACAAAGTTACGCACACGCATTAAGCCGTGCAAAGTACCTGAAGGCTCATTACGATGACAAGAACCAAACTCTGCCATGCGTAAGGGTAAATCTTTATAGCTCTTTAAGCCCTGATTATAAATCTGCACATGACATGGGCAGTTCATTGGCTTAATCGCATAATCACGATGCTCAGAATGAGTGGTAAAAATCATATCACCAAACTTATCCCAGTGACCTGACCTTTCCCATAAACTGCGATCCACAAGCTGAGGCGTTTTTACCTCACCATAACCATGCACCCGCAATTTCTCGCGTATATATTGCTCTATCTGCTGATAAATTGCCCAGCCCTTTTCATGCCAGAATACCATCCCGGGTGCTTCTTCTTGCGTATGAAAAAAGTCTAATGTTTTAGCCAATTTACGATGATCACGTTTTTCCGCTTCTTCAAAGCGATGCAAATACGCGTTCAACTCTTTTTTATCATGCCATGCTGTCCCGTATATACGTTGCAACATTTCATTATCTGAATTACCGCGCCAATAGGCTCCGGCAATTTTCATTAATTTAAACGCCTTTAACTTACTAGTGCTGGGTACATGTGGCCCTCGGCAAAGATCGGTAAAATCACCTTGTGTATACAAGGATAAATCTTCATTACTAGGAATCGACTCGATAATTTCCGCTTTATAGTTCTCTCCTAAGTCACGAAAAAACTTAACCGCCTGATCACGAGAGACTACAGAACGTGTAATTTCCAGATTACTGGCAACCAGACGCTGCATTTCTTTTTCTATCTTCTTAATGTCTTCAGGTGTAAAAGGACGCTCATAAGAAAAGTCATAATAAAAGCCATTATCAATAACCGGACCTATCGTTACTTGCGCCTCTGGAAATAGTCTTTTGACTGCCTGGGCAAGTAAATGTGCAGTAGAGTGACGAATAACCTCAAGGCCTTCATTATCTTTAGCCGTTATGATTTGCAGTTCAGTATCGTTTTCAATAACAGTACTTGCATCGACTAATTCTCCGCCAACCTTTCCTGCCAGAGTTGCCTTTGCCAATCCAGAGCCTATAGACTGCGCGACTTCCATTACAGTCACAGCATTATCAAACTCACGTTTAGAAGCATCAGGCAAGGTAATTACAGGCATACAATCTTTTCTCGAGGATATAAAATAAAAAAGCATTGCTTAAGCAATGCTTATCTCTTTCAGCTTCCTATAGCAGAAAGAACGTCAATTGATTAATTATACGCGTTATTTCATATTTTTGTATACATATGCTTAAGTGTTTTTTACTTATGCTTCGCGCAGGGACAGTCATTCAGTTATATTTAAAAATATTTATACCGAGATCAATACACTGCTACATCTAGCAGGCAATGCAACAATCAGCCATATGGCGCACTGCAAAGCACCAGGATTACTGCAATTATTTATCAGTTCACAGCACCATACACCACAGCCTTTTCCCTTTAGGGAGGCGTATTACACAAAACCAAACAATCTGGTTTGCTGATTTTCCAGCTCTTAGAAGTATTAACTATAGATAATACCTAAGCCTTGCTACAACTCGCACATAATCCATGTAACTCTAAAGTTAAATATTGAGGCCGAAATTGCACGGCTTCACTCAATGAAAAAATGCTTTCATAGACCGATGTTGCATCGATTTCATAAGCATTCTTGCATTGATCACAAATTAAAATTGCTGACTTATGCTGTGCCTCCGCTTGCAAACACCCAATAAACGCATTAAGCGATTCTATTTTATGCACCAAACCTGCTTCCATTAGAAAATCAAGCGCGCGATAAATAGTGACCGGCTTTGCTTTAGGGTCTTGCGCACGGAACAAATCCAGTAACTCATAGGCACCAATGGCTTTATGATTGGCACAAATTAATTCCAGAACATTTCTTCTAATAGCCGTCAGGCGTACATCCTTTTTCAGGCAGATTTGTTCGGCGGTTTGCAAGGCGTGATCAACACAGCCTCGGTGATTATGTCGACCTTGTAT
This sequence comes from uncultured Methylomonas sp., assembly GCA_964459125.1. Lineage (GTDB taxonomy): Bacteria > Pseudomonadota > Gammaproteobacteria > Methylococcales > Methylomonadaceae > Methyloprofundus. The sequence goes on from CAYWLM010000005.1 coordinate 24,538, forward strand.
AGCTGCTTTACTATTGATATTTTGTTGCATGTTAAAAACTCACTCTCAGACCTAGTTCAGCGCCACGCCCCGGTTCTGGCGCATAATCTTTTAGAAACGAGGTTGAATTACGAATCGTTTCATTAAGCAAATTATTGCCTTTTACAAATACTAATAAATCATATTTATCTGCCAGTTGCACCTGATAAGAGACATTGACACCTAATAATATATATCCGGGGGTAGGTGTTTCATTCTCACCGACATAAGTTTGTACTTCCGCGCGCGTAAACCTTAACCCTGCGGAAAAAGCATCATAGCCAAAATAATCCAACTGGAAACCATAGCGCAATGGTGGCATACGCGGTACATTACCCCCTGCGACCAATTCACCGCGAACAAAATCACTAAACAAAGTCAGATCAAATTGATTATCTACGCCCTCCCATAAAGGAAAAGCCAGTTCTGCTTCATAGCCATAGAAACGCGCATCATTCTGGGTTGCCAGATAGACTGGCAAACAATTTTCAGCAGAAGTACAAGAAGGGACAAAAGATTCAATGTCCAGGTTAAACCAGTCACCAGTATTCTGCTGCATAATATAGTTATTACTCCAATTATGAAAAATATTCAGCTCTGTGCTAAACCAGTTAAAATCTGTTTTAAAGCTTAGTTCAAGATTATACGAGGTTTCCAGTTGCAAATCTTCATCCCCCAGTTCATAGCTTTGCGCGGCAAAATGTAGGCCATCAGCGAATAATTCTACAACATCTGGAGCTCGTTGTGCGTGAGTAAAAGCCAGACTTACAAATAGATTGTCGGTTGCAGTCCACAAGGCAGATAGTGAGGCACTTACCGGTATGTGTTGTTTACGCGCAAAACCTTCAGCATCAATTTGCTGATATTCAACACGTAAACCAAATTCATAAGCCAGCTTTCCCGCATGAATATCTTCGACCATAAACATAGCATAATTTTGCGTTACTGACGGAGGCACAAATGCCTCTTCACCTGTGGCTATCAGGTTTTTGCTCAACGCCTGAAAACCCCAGGCACCATGGTCAATAAAGCCAAGTCGATTATGTACCAACTCGGCACGTCCATCAAAACCCTGATTGTCAAATTGCGTGCCTACAGTGATGCCATCTTCTAGTTCGACATGCTGATAATCATTATAAGCAAAACGTAATTTTAAGACTTCTGCCCATGAAAATGGCTCATAAATCTCTACTTTTGTATCAATACGCAGTTGCTGTAAATCAATGCGTACCAGCTCATCGACAGGGGGTACACCATAATTATTATCCAGATAATTCACCGAAAAACCCAGCATCCCCCAGTCATCTATCCACGATGTGCCAACAGTACCGCTCCAGCTTTCAGCATCCGTATTCGGCACATAACCCAGACCATTAGATTCGGTCGGCACATGATAATCATTACTGGTACGATAAAAACCATCGACATGCCAGGCAAGATTATCCAGGCCGCCATCATGTTTTAAAACACTACTCCATTGATCAGAAACAGAATTATATCGCTGTTCAAAAGCAAGCTCAGCCGATTCAGGCACATACATAGGGATTCTGTTATCAATTACATTAACAATACCGCCTATAGCGCCACTGCCATAAAGTAAACTCGCCGGACCGCGCAGCACCTCAATACGTTCAGCCAGTAGAGCTTCGGTAGTATTAGCATGATCCGGGCTAACACCCGATACATCAAGACTACTTAAACCATTTTGCAAAACCTGCACTCGAGGGCCGGTCTGCCCACGAATTACCGGCTGTCCTACGCTAGAGCCAAACGACATGCTATGTATACCTAATTCACCTTTTAAAGTTTCACCAATAGTTGTCGCTTGTTTGCGTGCTAAATCATCTCCTGTCAGAACATTAACAGGGTGAACAGTTTCCGCTGCTTTTTTATGTAAAGGCGCAGAAATGATGACAGGCTCTAATTCCTGTAACTCTTCTGCCAACACAGGACATGCAATGCTTATAGCACATAATAGACAACCCAGATTACGGAGCATATTGAAAATATCGTTAGCAGTAAAAATGATATGTTATATTATTACATTTTTAATGTCCATATCTACAACTGATTAAATCTGCTGCATAGAATGTGGTGTAGACTTTCCAGTATATGTACTGACTAAGCCATACTCTAGCTTATAACTATACAGCCTGCCCCGCACACCACCCGGACGCCCAGGCCCATTGAAAATTATAGCCGCCTAACCATCCGCTTATATCCAGCGCCTCACCAACAAAATAGAGCCCTGCTACTTGATTGGCTTGCAGCGTTTTAGATGATATTGCATGACAATCCACACCACCTAAGGTTACTTCTGCAGTGCGATAGCCTTCGGTACCATTAGGCTTAATTTTCCAGTTATTAAATTGCTCAGCGATTGTCTGAATTTGTTTATGCGATAAATCCAGTAAAGACAACTCCAGTAGATCTTCCTGCAAAAAGATTGATACCAGGCGTTTCGCTAAAAATTGAATTAAATAATGTTTAACCTTCAGCTTGGTTTTTTCTTTTTGAGCTTGTAATAATTGCTGTTGCAAATCAAGCCCAGGTAATAAATTTATAGCCAGTTCTTCGCCCTCTCGCCAATAGGATGACATTTGCAAAGCGACAGGGCCACTTAAGCCTCGATGGGTAAAAAGCAGATTTTCAGTAAAGCTTTGCCGCGCATTGCTTACGGTTGCCGGAAGCGCCAAACCGGAAAGCACGGCAAATTTTACTTTATCTTCTACATGCAAAGTAAACGGCACCAGTCCAGCGCGTGTAGGCTGGACCTTAATACCAAATTGTGCAGCAATCTTATAGGCAAACGGAGTAGCCCCCATTTTCGGAATAGACAAACCGCCAGTAGCTATTACCAGCGATTGACAAGTAATTTCCTGAGCTTTAGTTTTAATGACAAAGCCTGATTCGGTATGTTTCTGAACGCTTAGAATATCGACCTTTAAGAGAATTTCTGCCCCGACTTTGTCACACTCGCTCAGTAGCATATGCAAAATATCACGTGCAGTTTCATTACAAAATAATTGCCCATGATCACGTTCATGATAAGGAATATTTTGCGCATGAATCATTTCCAGAAAATCCCATTGAGTAAACCGACTCAGGGCTGATTTACAAAAATGAGCATTTTCAGATAAAAAGTTTTCCGCCTCAACAGTGTAATTAGTAAAATTACAACGCCCGCCACCCGACATAAGAATTTTCTTGCCTGGCTTATTGGCATGTTCCAGGACCAGAACTTTACGCTGTCGTTTCCCAGCCTCTATGGCACACATCAAACCTGACGCGCCCGCACCGATAACAATTACATCTACTTCTAGCATATTAATCACAAATAAAAAACGCCGATATTATATTGTAGAGCATGGCTTTAGCCCGCAAATCCGTCAACTAGCGGGCTAAAGCCATGCCTTACGTCTTGATTTATAGTTTGGCATTTAAAATGGAGCGATTCAAATATATTGAAATCTCATCTTCAGCATAACCCTAACAAGATATCACTTCTTTAGGCATCAATACCAAATGAATCATGTGGTGCATGTTATAAATGACATCATTAGCATTACCTAATCTTCATGACTTTAATGATACACAGATACACAGAAAAATTTACAGCCTCTAACTACGTTCATGATCTTAACTTTTCTTAACTGCAAAAAAAAGCCCACCATGATCAGGTGGGCTTAAAGGTATTTTCAGAATAATTTTATTTTGAGATAGTAATACCCAAGACTACTCAACTCCATTTTCCAAATTAAAATTACTTAATATCAATATTATTCAATTTAAGCTTGTCGCCTTTATCATTGCCACTTAAAGACAGTTTCCTGACCTTAAGCGAACCAGCATCTTCAAGAATTGTTTCTGCGTCTTCAACATCCCATTGCTCCATTTTTACGCCATATTTTGCATTATCTATTGCCGATACCCTGTTCAACTTAGCTTCGATTTTTCCTGTTCCTAATTCAGTAAACTGGATACCATCATCACCACTGCCACGCACTTCAACTTTGAATAACTTCGCTTCTATATTTCCAGCATCTTGTTCATCAACTTTAATGCCTTCATTTGCATTATCCAGCGCTGTAACACTGCGCAGTTTTAACTCCACACTCCCATCTCCCGCTTCATCAAAATCCAGGCCTTCCTCTCCATTATTTTTTACCTGAACTTCAAATAAGGAGACCTCAATATCGCCGCTATCGGCCTCATCGATATCAAAACCATCATCAAGATCATTTGCATTATAGAGACCATTGTCATTTATTGTGACATGCTTCATCGTAGCGTCAACATTGCCTTCGCCTGCTTCATCTAGCTCTATGCCATCACCACCATTGCCATCAATATGGGTATCACTAATCATCACATGAATATCACCCTGCGCACGTTCATCGACACGTATGCCATCAAAATCAATTGCGCCAGTTCCATTGCCAATAAAGCTGGAGTGCGAAATACTTAGTTCAATGCCTATTACAGAACCAATAGCACCTTCATCAAACTCATCCGCATTATCATCAATATGCAAACCATACAGTGCTGAACCCAATATTTTCACTTTATACAATTTCACTTGAATATCATCACCTTGTGCGTCTCCAGGAATATTTACCACGATACCTCGTGTTGCACTATTGATAACTGTCAGCTTTTTAATCGTAATATCACCAGCAGTATTAAAAATGAGCGTACCATCTGTAGTAACTGCTGTTAAAGGGTCAAAAATTCCAGCCCCTGCGCCATCAAGTGTTGCTCCATTACCTTCTAATGAAAGATTCTGTGTGCCGTTATAAATAACCGGAGAAGTTAAAGAAATCTGAGCATTCTTTTCAAACTCAATTTTACCGATGCTACTATCATCACTAGCCATGGCAAATGCATAAATAAGTGAGGCCTCGTCTGAGACCTTGCCAGCCGCATGTACATTGCTTGCAACCAAGACAGCCAAAAATGATAATCTCGTTATATATTTCATATATGGGTTCGTTCTGTAAAAGTAAACTCTGAATTTAACAAAAGAATATGACAAAACGATGACACAAATAATATTAAACTGTCTTTTCGTAAGTATTGTTATTTTTAACATAAAAAAAGCCCTTTTACTTAGGCAAAAGGGCTTTTTCTTTTACTCTCTAAAAGCGGGTTGAAATCCGCCTTACATGCTAAATTTTATGATAAACCTCAGCACCTTCATCAAGGAACTGCCGAGATTTTTCTTCCATGCCTTTTTGCAAGGCTTCTTCATCTTTTATGCCTTTTTCTTTAGCATACTCACGCACATCTTGAGAGATTTTCATCGAACAGAAATGCGGGCCACACATAGAACAGAAATGCGCAATTTTTGCTGAATCCTTGGGCAAAGTTTCATCATGGAAAGAACGGGCTTTTTCTGGGTCTAAAGCAATATTGAATTGATCTTCCCAGCGAAATTCAAAACGTGCTTTCGACATGGCATTATCACGCGCTTGCGCTCCCGGATGACCTTTGGCCAAATCCGCAGCATGCGCAGCGATTTTATAAGTCACAATACCTTCACGTACATCTTCTTTATTGGGTAAGCCTAAGTGCTCTTTTTGCGTTACATAACAAAGCATCGCACACCCGTACCAGCCGATATTCGCTGCACCAATTGCCGAAGTAATATGATCGTAACCCGGCGCAATATCCGTGGTTAATGGCCCTAAAGTATAGAAAGGCGCTTCATGACAATCTTCAAGTTGTTTGGTCATGTTCACTTCAATCATATGTAATGGCACATGGCCTGGGCCTTCAATCATCACCTGCACATCATGTTCCCAGGCAATTTTAGTCAATTCTCCCAATGTCTTTAACTCAGCAAATTGCGCTTCATCATTAGCATCGTAAATCGAACCAGGACGCAAGCCATCTCCTAATGAGAATGACACATCATAGGCTTTCATGATTTCACAAATATCTTCAAAATGTGTATATAAGAAGCTTTCTGTGTGATGCGCTAAACACCATTTAGCCATAATCGAACCACCACGCGAGACAATACCTGTCATACGTTTTGCAGTCATTGGTACATGATGTAAACGTACCCCGGCATGAATAGTGAAATAATCCACACCTTGCTCGGCTTGTTCAATTAAGGTGTCACGAAATATTTCCCAGGTTAAGTCTTCAGCTTTGCCATCAACTTTTTCTAAGGCTTGGTAGATTGGCACAGTACCAATCGGCACAGGTGAGTTACGTAAAATCCATTCTCTCGTTTCATGAATATTTTTACCTGTGGATAAATCCATAATGGTGTCACCGCCCCAACGGATACCCCACATCATTTTTTCGACTTCTTCTTCGATTGATGAAGTAACCGCAGAGTTACCTAAATTACCGTTGATTTTTACCAGGAAGTTACGCCCGATAATCATCGGCTCTACTTCGGGATGATTGATATTCAAAGGAATAATCGCACGGCCTCGGGCGACTTCATCACGCACAAATTCAGGTGTAATTTCATCTGGAATAGACGCGCCAAAAGACTGGCCTTTATGCTGACCTTTATATAAATCACGCATTTCTGACATATTTTGATTCTCGCGAATCGCAATATATTCCATTTCCGGCGTGATGATGCCCTGACGCGCGTAATGCATTTGCGAGACGTTTTTGCCAGCTTTTGCTTTACGTGGTTTACGTATATGTTCAAAACGCATATCCACCGTTTCAGGATCATTTAAACGCTCTTTACCAAAATCAGAAGTAGGTCCGTCTAATTCCTCAGTATCATCGCGCTCTGCAATCCACGCGTCACGAATGCCTGCCAAACCTTTTTGCAGATCAACCGCGACATCAGGATCAGTATAAACACCAGAAGTATCATAAACAAACAAAGGGGTATTTTTTTCGGCACCAAAATGTACTGGCGTATCAGATAAGGTAATTTTACGCATAGGCACGCGTATATCCGGACGGCTACCCTGGACATAAATTTTCTCTGACGCGGGGTAAGAGTCGATTTTTACACCACCCTTGTTGGTCGCGGTAATATCTTTAGGGACTGCGCTCATGGTTTTATCTCCAATTTCAAAAAATGAAGGCGCAGACAAGAGCTTGTGGGCTTTCCTACGCCAGTATTAGCTGGTCTCAGGTTCAAAGGGTTTTATCTCAGCTTCATAAAATGAAGCACCCCTAGCCTTTTCATTAAACGGTACAACATAATTGATATTGCAGACTATTGCAAATTTAATACGCTAGCTTAAGCTTATTTAAAAATCTCCTGATCAATTATCACTATCTGCGTTAAAATTTGCTCCGATAATAATAAAAAAATTAATCTTTAAAGAGGACCGCATGGAATTAAAAGATCTAAATCAAATTGAAGATAAAGGCGCTGAAATGCGCCTCGAGCTACTTAGAATTGGTGGTGCCGTCCTATTCTTAATTGGTATTATGCTGTTTCTCGGTATAACAAAAGCGAATCTACCTAATCAAACTTTCCTGATTGTCTCCGCAGTTATTGGCGGTTATATGGCACTGAATATTGGTGCGAATGATGTCGCCAATAATGTTGGGCCTGCTGTCGGCTCTCAGGCCTTAAGTTTAACTGGAGCCATTTTGATTGCGATGATTTTTGAATCATCTGGCGCTCTGATTGCAGGTGGGGAGGTTGTCAGTACAATAAAAAAAGGCATTATTGACCCCTCCCTTATTAATGATACCGATACTTTTGTCTGGCTTATGCTTGCCGCACTACTCGCTGCTGCTATCTGGCTCAATATCGCTACCTATTTAGGAGCGCCGGTATCAACCACTCATTCCATTGTCGGTGGTGTACTGGGAGCAGGCATTGCTGCCGGTGGCTGGAGCATTGCTAACTGGGCTGTATTTGGCAAAATTGCTGCAAGCTGGGTCATCTCACCAGTATTAGGTGGCGTGATTGCAGCTATTTTCTTATATTTTATTAAGCACAGCATGACCTATAAGGAGGACATGCTGACTGCAGCAAAAAAAGTCGTGCCGTTATTAATTGCCTTAATGGCCTGGGCATTTACTTCCTACTTAATTCTAAAAGGTCTGAAACAAATCTGGAAAGTTAACTTTCTGACCGCTGCCTCCGTTGCTTTTGGCTTCGCTGTCATAATTTACTTTATCGTTCGCCCTTTAATCAGCAGAGCTGCCAAGTCCCTGGAAAATTCAAAAGCAGGGGTTAATTCCTTATTTACCATTCCACTAATTTTCGCTGCGGCCCTACTCAGCTTTGCCCACGGCGCAAACGATGTTGCCAATGCAGTAGGCCCGTTGGCAGCGATTAACGACGCTTTAAGTAGCGGCGGCATCGCAAAAAAAGCAGCCATTCCCATCTGGGTTATGATGATTGGCGCAATAGGATTATCAATAGGCTTAGCCTTATACGGCTCAAAACTGATACGCACCGTTGGTACAGAAATTACTGAGCTGGATAAAATGCGTGCATTCTGTATTTCCATGGCCGCAGCTATTACCGTGATTATCGCTAGCCAGCTAGGTTTACCCGTCAGCTCAACGCATATCGCGGTAGGTGCTATTTTTGGGGTAGGATTTTTACGTGAATATTTAAAACACACTGATGCCAAGCGCCTCGCAGAAATCAGAATTCACCACGAAAATCTGGATCCTGCAAAAACTGAAGCCTTTTTAAATACCTTCAAAAAGGCCAATATTGCCACAAAATCAAAGATGCTGGCTGAATTAAAAAAACAAGCCAGGCATAGTGAAACAGATTTTACTAAACGTGAAAGAAAATCGCTGAAAAAAGTCTACAAAGAGGAATTAGTAAAACGCTCACATATTTATAAAATTGCCGCTGCCTGGGTTATTACCGTGCCTTTATCCGCACTTTTAGCCGCCCTGTTGTATTTTACAATACGAGGTATGCTGATTCCTTAACAGTCACGCCCTCATCCATAAAAAATGGGGGCTGCTTTCTGAATCACACTGTCAACTAATTTATAATAAATATTTTCCTTTACACACACAATTTCTTTCTAATCAAATAGTGCATTGAGAGCCTATTCTACTACTATGGAAATAGCTATTGACATGCACATGTCATTGGTTAATAAAGGATTAATATGGCTGTCACTATTTTGTACGATTTAACAAACGAACAATAAAACTAAGGCCTGCACTCACTTGTCCAAACCTTATCCACAAAGTTATCCACAGCTTTTGTGGGTAACTTAATTTTTCTTTTCAGCATAATGACTTAGCGTTTTTATATAGAATTCCCATCAAACAAAAGGTCCTCAGTGAATAGCTCAAGAAAAATTATTTTAAGTGTGGCAATCCCGATTCCTCTGAATCATTTATTTGATTATCTTCCTCCCGATAACTGTGATCTACAACAGCTAAAGCCAGGTCTTCGCGTTAAAGTCCCTTTTGGCAAGCAGACCAAAATAGCTGTGTTAATTGAAGTCAAGACTGGTGGTGATGGTGATATTAGCAAACTAAAACAGGCGGAAGCTATTTTAGATACCGTACCATTACTCTCGCCAAAGGATATACAGTTATTAAACTGGGCAAAATATTATTATCATCACCCTGTTGGTGATGTTTTTATTAGTGCATTTCCAACTGCTTTACGCAAAGGAAAATCCGCTGAATTAAAATCCTCTGCATACTTCCAATTGACGGCGGCAGGCTATGCAGCTGATGATTCATTACTAAAAAACGCCCCCAAACAACTTGCACTGTTAAAATTCCTCAAATCACAAAAGAATACGCTAAGCAGTGTGGAAATCGCCACTCATTTCAAACTCTGGCGTGCACCTTTAAAAGCACTGCTTAACAAAGATTACGTATGCACCAGCAATACCCCAGGCATTAGCGATAATAATAGCATTATTACCCAGCAAACACCGCTCACTGCCAATGCACAGCAATTAATGGCCATTGAAAGCATCAGCACACAATTAGACCAGTTTGCCGTGTATTTACTGGAAGGTGTAACAGGTAGTGGTAAGACCGAGGTGTATTTACAAATTATTGAAAAGGTATTAGCGCGCAATTTGCAAGTGTTAGTACTACTCCCAGAAATCACCCTAACCCCACAGTTAGAAGCGCGCTTTAAACAACGCTTTGCTGTCCCCATAGAAACCTATCATTCACAGCATAGCGAAAGCCAGCGCCACTCAGCCTGGCTTGCCATACAAAAAGGCAATAGTGCCATCATGCTGGGCACGCGTTCTGCCTTATTTACACCCATGCCCAAAGTAGGGCTGATTATTCTGGATGAGGAGCATGATGCTTCTTTTAAACAGCAGGAAGGTTTTCGCTTTTCTGCCAGAGATGTCGCGATTGTACGTGCAAAAATGCTCAATATTCCGATTATATTAGGCTCTGCAACGCCTTCTCTGGAAAGCCTGTACAATGTTGATAAGAAGCGTTTTCAGTTATTACGCTTACCACACCGCGCAGGAAATGCGACACCACCCAGCCTGGCATTACTGGATATCAGAAATCAGAGTTTGCAGGAAGGTCTTTCTCCACAGCTGATCAGAGATATACAAGGAACGCTCGCTAAAAAAGAACAGGTTCTATTGTTTTTAAACCGCCGTGGCTATGCGCCCACGCTAATCTGTCATAGTTGTGGCTGGGTCGCTCAATGCTCGCGTTGCGATGCTAATTTAGTCGTGCACTACCAACAGCAAAAACTGCGCTGCCATCATTGCGCCAGCGAACAAGCACTGCCCAGACAATGCATTGCCTGTAAATCAGAAGAACTAAAACCACTGGGTTTAGGCACCGAACGTGTTGAAAACGCATTACACCACTTATTTCCCGAGCATAAAAGTGTACGCCTGGACAGAGATAGCACGAAGAAAAAAGGCACACTAGAGCAACACTTGGCTTCCATTAATCAAGGACAGGTTGATATTATTCTAGGCACACAAATGCTGGCAAAAGGCCATCATTTTCCCAATGTGACTTTAGTGGTTTTACTGGATGTCGATAGCGGCTTATTTAGCATTGACTTTCATGCACCTGAAAGACTGGCTCAATTGATCATACAGGTTGCCGGACGCGCAGGGAGAGCAGAAAAGAAAGGCCGCGTGATTATGCAAACCAGGCAACCTGAACATCCTTTATTAAATACCTTAATTCACCACGGCTATCAGGCCTTTGCAAAAGCCGCATTAGCTGAACGCAAAAGCGCTGAACTTCCACCGTATAGCTACCAGGCTTTATTACGCGCAACATCACATGAGCAAGATAGTGCTTTTGAGTTTCTGCTGGCTGTAGCCGAATTAATTAACAGCCATCAAGCAAATGGGACATTAGTACTTGGCCCTGTTGCCGCCCCCATGGCGAAACGAGCCGGTCAATTCCGCTACCAGTTATTATTGCAACACAAAAAGCGTAAACAGCTGCATCTGCTGCTAAATTGGTTAATGCCTGAAATCCAGAAACTCAGACAGGCGCGAAAAATTCGCTGGTCTTTAGATGTCGATCCAATTGACTTGTATTAAAAACACCTTGAGATCCCCTCCCCCTCAATGAATTTTATATTTCACGCGGTTACGACTGCTGCTTTCTAGCAACTGATTTTAGTTCAGAGTAAACAATGTAAATGATTGAGGATCGTTTTTTTTGCGAATCAATAGGTTGTTATTATGTCCGTGTAGAAGGTTAATTGTAAAAAAACATGCCCCTCCCCGTATGAATACGCAGCGATAGTTTAGGCATGATTTTTTATCATTTTAAAAATGGGGAGGTTAACATGAATAACATGCGTCCGATTACGCTACGCTAATCAAACCTACTGGGCTATGCCTCGCTCCACTTTTCTAACAGATACTGCAACTTATCTTTATCCAGGATTGCATTATCCACTTTCAGATAAATAACTTGTTCGTTACTCTGTAGACTTGCATCAGCTACTCCGTTAACGCCAGCAATGTCAGCTACAAATGCAGCTAATTTAGCTGCTGCAATATTTTCTGTGGAAATTAATAAATTAGCCAGATACTGAGGAGCTTTCATAAACAGCGCGACGATTAACCAGCTTGCTGCAGCACAGGCGCAAAACAAAAACACATAATTCGCACCATACTCACCATAAACCCAACCACCCGAAGTACCTCCTATAAAAGCACCCATAAATTGAGAACTTGAATAAACCCCCATCGCCGTACCTTTTAGATTACCCGGCGCAGTTTTGGAAATTAAGGAAGGTAGCGTAGCTTCCAATAAATTAAACCCACAAAAAAACAGCCATAAACCTGCAATTAATACGATCAGCTGCGCGTTAAAAAAGTACAACACAATATTAGCAAGCAATATTGTTGTCACAGCTCCGACAAAAACAATCTTCATCTTGCGCTTTTTCTCGGCAATAATAACAAAGGGAATCATCATCGCCATCGAGGTCACTAACACAGGTAAATAAACCATCCAGTGATCTTTTGGTACCAATCCTGCATTACGTAATAACAAAGGAACAATCATAAAGCTAGCAGTCAGGATTAAATGCAGAATAAAAATCCCATAATCCAGGCGCAGTAAATCCTTGTCTTTCAATACCGTAGTAAATTGCGCAGGAACAAGTTCTGCATCGCTATGCATCCTGCTCTGTTCAGGGTTAGGAACAATAAACAGCACCACAAAAATTGCTAAAAATGCCAGCACCGCAGTTAACCAGAATATACCCTGAATACCAGAAAATCCGGCAATAATCGGCCCTATGGTAACAGCCACACCAAATGATATACCAATACTGGCACCAATCATTGCCATCGCTTTAGTACGATGTACCTCATGAGTTAAATCAGCAGCTAGGGCCATAATAGCCGCCGCTATTGCGCCACTACCCTGCAGAGCACGACCGATTAAGACACCATAAATCGTCGTTGATAACGCAGCTACGACACTCCCCGATGCAAATAGGATCAACCCTATGATAATAATCTTTTTGCGTCCAAAACGGTCGGACATCAAGCCAAAAGGAATTTGTAAAAAAGCCTGGGATAAGCCATAAATACTAATAGCCAGCCCTATCAGCAAAGGCGTTGCGCCTTCTAAAGATTCAGCAAATAAAGATAAAACCGGCAAAATCATGAACAAGCCGAGCATACGCAATGCATAAATACCGGATAATGATAAAGTGGCGCGTCTTTCCATTGACGACATAGGGCTGGTTATATCCTGAACGTGTTTCAAAGCTGTAAACTCCTGTAGGGTAAAGTCTATAGTAGCTGCGACTTCATTCGCAGCTCGTTGCTAAACTGGATATTTTACCAGCTTTAATTTTGTAATTTGTGTTTATTCAATGCCAGCCATTGAATGGCAATAATCGGTATCGCTGATTCGATTCGGCCATCTTCTATCATTGCATACGCTTCGACTGAACTTACAGTAGATACCAGAATATCTTCATCTTCATGCTCCAGCCCATGAATACCCCCGACATCATTTGCATTAATACGCCCATAATATAAAGAGATTCGTTCCGATGTTCCTCCCGGTGATGTATAAAATTCATTTATCAAATGCATTTCTTTAACCACACAGCCTGCCTCTTCTATCGATTCTCGATAGGCGACTTCTTCTGCTGTTTCACCCTCCTCTATCGCTCCTGCAACAATTTCCAGTAACCATGCTTGTTCGTGCTTATCAGGCTGACCAACAGGTCCCATCCGAAACTGTTCAATAATAACCAGTTTATCAGTATCGGGATCATACAGCAGTACGGCAACACACGAGCCTCGTTGAAACAACTCTCGTGTTAATACCTGACTGTAGCCACCAGAAAATAAGGTATGCTGCACTTGATAACGGTTCAAACTAAAAAAACCCTGATACATCGTTGCTTTTTGGAGTACTTTAAATTCTTTTTTCATAGACCTTTGTCTTTATGATTGCAATTTCATATTAATAACACCAATATAATCAATGTACATTTTATATTTCTTTGGGAGCATATCAATCATGATGCGTATTTTTCTTTTTTTAGCGACTAACATTGCCATTATGGTAGTGATTAGTATTGTTTTTAGTCTTTTAGGCCTAAGCAGCACACTCGATGCTAACGGTGTAGATCTAAATTTAAACGCTTTATTAATCATGTCCGGAATCATCGGCATGTCAGGCTCGTTTATTTCTTTAGCTATGTCAAAATGGTCAGCAAAACGAGGTATGGGCGTGCATGTAATCGAACATGCGCAAAATAAAACAGAACAATGGCTGATTGATGTAGTTACTCGTCAAGCTAGAATCTCGGGTATAGCAATGCCTGAAGTGGGCATATTCCAGACAGCTGATGCTAATGCATTCGCTACAGGGATGACCAAAAACAGTTCCTTAGTCGCAGTAAGCACAGGCTTATTGCAATCCATGTCACCTGATGAAGTAGAGGCTGTTATCGGCCATGAAATCTCCCATGTCGCTAATGGAGATATGGTCACAATGGCATTAATGCAGGGCGTGTTGAATACTTTTGTCTATTTTTTCGCCAGCGTTATTGGGCATGTGGTCGACCGTGTCGTTTTCAAAACTGAACAAGGCCGAGGCATGGGCTATTTTATCGTGCAAATAATCGCTCAAATTGCCTTGTCATTTCTGGCTTCTATTCTGGTTATGTGGTTTTCTCGTCATCGTGAATTCAAAGCCGATGCAGGTGGCGCAAAATTAGCCGGCAAAGATAAAATGATTGGTGCTTTACGAGCATTACAACGTGCGCATGAGCCAGAGGAATTACCGGGACAATTTGCGGCCTTTGCGATTAATGCCGGTGGTGTAAATAAGCTATTTATGAGTCACCCGCCTCTGGAAGAACGCATTGCAGCGTTGCAGAATCAACGTTAATAATGAATATCATAGCCTCTTTTGAGAGATTATCAGCATAAGGTTCAGACAAAAAAAAGGGGCTAACAGCCCCTTTTTTAATATCAGACTTAAGCGCAATTATTCTCTAATAGTAACTTTGGTTGATGCGCGTATTCCGTCAACAACAGCTGCATAATCAGACTGGCCTAATGCTCTGGCAATATTTGCCAGCGCAAGTTTCGCCTTTTCTGCATCTGCTGCTGTTTTAACGCCATCAGTAACAGCCAATAAGTCCACCACGGTTTGATCTCCTTCCGGAGTATCTACTACAATAACTGTAGACTCCCCTGCTACCGGCTTAGCGGCTTTAAACACCGCTTGATTAAGCTTTCCAGATATGTCTTTACTATCACGCGTCAAACCGGTTATTTTCTCAACGCTTAAATCAAGTGCTTTCGCTGCCTCTTCAAGACTACCTCCTGAAAGCAACTGTTGCTTAATACTTTCTGCCTGTTGCTCAGCTTGTTGCTTAGCTTGTTCAACTTGAATCGCGGCAATAATGATATCTCGAACCTGGTCCAATGATTTGGTTTCAGCTGGTTGATGCTCTTTTAAACGCAAAACCAGCAATCGATCGTCACCCAATTCTACTGGTTCGCTGTTATTTCCCTGAAGAACTGCTTCAGAAAAGGCAATATTTCTGATTGCCTGTTCACTGGCAATATCGTCACCTGCAACAAGTGAAAAAAGCCCAGTTTGTTTAATTTTCAGTCCTAATTCATCAGCCACAACCTGTAAATTATCAGAATTTTCAAAACTTGTTTCAGTCAGTACTTCACCTAATTCATAAAAAGTGTTTTCAGCCTCTGCTCTTTGTACTGCTTCTGTTACTTCAGCCTTAACCTCAGCCAAAGTTTTGGTTTCCGCAGGTACCAACTCAGTGACGGTAATCAGATGATAGCCAAAATCTGATTTGACTGGTTCGGACACTTCGTCTAAGGCTAGCTCAGTAGCCGCTTTTTCAAAACCTGGCTCCATAATGCCGATTTCAAATAAACCCAGATCACCGCCCTTCTTTGCTGTGATTGTATCATCCGATAACTCTGCCGCTAAATCAGAAAAAGACTCCCTCCCCAAACGCACTCTTGTAGCCTGCGCTTTAGCCAATGCCTGCTCTTCAGTTGTATCATTATTCTTAGCAAACAATATATGGCTTATCTTGCGCCGTTCTCTGGCTGTGTACAGTGCTTTATTATCCGTATAATAAGCCTGTATTTGCTTTTCAGTAGGACTAACTTCATCCATTAACTTAGATAACGATAATTCTACATACTCCACCGATACCTGTTCAGTTGTCTGAAAGGCAGTTGTACGCTGTAGATAATAAGCATTAATTTCTTCAGCCGAAGGCACTTTCGTGACTGGTTTTAATTTGACAGTAAGATATTCAATATCTCTGGTCTGATTTTGAATCTTGAAAAAACGCTCGATACTCTGCTCAGAAACAAAACTAGTATCGGTAATTGCCTTTTGGTATTGCTCCATCAGCAAAGCCTTACGAATACGATTTACAAACTGAGTCGATGACATCCCTTGTGCAGCAAGCATTGATTCATATTGTTTTTTATCAAACTTACCATCACGCTGAAAATATTGTAAGGAGGCAATAAATTTGCGTACTGTCTCATCAGTTATAGTCAGGTTTTCTTCTGTCACATGCTGTAATAAAAGCTCATCACGAATTAATTTTTCGATAGCCTGTTTTTTCAATATTTCTTCAGGTATTTGAACATCAGCATATTGCTGTTTAAATTGCGCATAAGCTTGATTTACATCGCGCTGAACAAATTCCTTGTCCCCTACTATAACAATCGCACTTTCTTTGGCTCCATCCGTATAGTTTTGCAACCCCCATAACGCAAAGGGTACACAAATCAATATCAAGATAATCCAAGCAAAAGTACCCTGTGTTTTTTCTCTTATTTTTGTCAGCATCAAATTAGCCTTACTCGATTAATTAACTTCAGCGCGATAGTTATACAACCATCACCCTAGAATCATATAGTCCTCACGACAACAGCGAGAACTATATCATTATATTTTGTATAAACAGAATCACGATGTCAAACTGCAAATCCCTGTCATCTACTTTCTTAACTTTATTTACAACTATTTAAAAATACCCATAAAAGTAAATAATGCTTTAGATCAAAATTTTAAACAAAAAAAAACCCCGAGCCAAAAGGACGGGGTTTTTTAATATGGCGGAGCGGACGGGATTCGAACCCGCGACCTCCGGCGTGACAGGCCAGCATTCTAACCAGCTGAACTACCGCTCCTAAGTCTGTGGTGGGTGCTGAGGGGTTCGAACCCCCGACCCTCGCCTTGTAAGGGCGATGCTCTCCCAGCTGAGCTAAGCACCCGACTAAAGAGATTCTATTATAATAACTTTTGAAAGTATTGCAAGCTAAATTTTAGAAGTTTTTTTATTTTATACATTAACGCTATCTTTTAACCCTTTACCTGCTTTAAATGAAGGAATTTTCGCTGCTTTAATGGTTATTTCCGCCCCTGTTTGAGGGTTACGGCCTTTGCGCTCAGCTCTATCTTTTACAGCAAATGTACCAAAGCCTACTAATGCAACAGAATCACCTTCTTTTAGTGCTCCTGTAACTGACGACATAAAGGCATCAAGTGCACGACCTGCATCTGCTTTGGTTAATTCCGAAGCATTTGCCATCGCATCGATAAGTTCTGATTTATTCATTTATTATTCTCCTTAGGAAATATTCATAGCACATGTTTATGCCGACCAGCCAAAATTCTTAAAAAACTATGAAAGCGGGTGTATTTATATCAACTCTATCTTAGTTGTGTCAAGTGATACAGCCCTGCACCGACAAATTAATTCACTCTAACTTACAAATTAATGCGCTCTAACCGATTTTTCATCTGTTTTCAGGACATTATTTTCAACTGCTTCAGTTAGGATTTTTAACGGCTCTGGTTGATACTGCAAGGCTATTTCTAGCACCTGATCAATCCAGCGTACCGGCCTAATAATGAGGTTTTGCTTCACATTATCAGGAATTTCCGTTAAATCTTTTTCATTCTCTTCCGGAATAATTACCGTCTTAATACCACCACGGTGCGCAGCAAGTAGCTTTTCTTTAAGACCGCCTATAGGCAGCACTTCTCCGCGTAAAGTAATTTCCCCTGTCATGGCGACTTCTGCTTTAACCGGAACACCTGTTAATGCGGAAATAATCGCCGTACACATACCTATTCCCGCACTAGGCCCATCTTTGGGTGTTGCTCCTTCAGGTACATGGATATGCAAATCCTGATTCTGAAAAGCCTCGACTTTTATACCTAAAGTTTCTGCACGCGCACGTACTACTGTAACAGCTGCTTCTATCGATTCTTTCATGACATCGCCTAGTTTTCCAGTCGTTGATTGCTTGCCTTTTCCAGGTATAACCACTGCCTCAATGGTCAGTAACTCACCACCCACTTCTGTCCATGCAAGACCTGTTACCTGACCAATCTGATCCTGATCTTCTGCAAGACCGTAGCTAAAGCGACGCACACCCAGATAATCAGTCAAAACATCAGAAGTGACACTCACATGACCACTTTTTTCTTTAAGTAATAATTTTTTAACAATTTTACGGCATATTTTAGAAATCTCACGCTCCAGACTACGCACTCCTGCCTCACGTGTGTAGTAGCGCACGATATCCTTGATGACTTCTTGTTCTATCTTTACTTCCGATTCCTGTAGACCATTATTCTTTAACTGCTTAGGTAATAGATAACGCATGGCAATATTGATTTTTTCATCTTCGGTATATCCTGCAAGACGAATCACTTCCATTCTATCCAGTAACGGAGATGGAATATTCATGGTATTCGCTGTCGCCACAAACATAACATCGGATAAATCAAAGTCCACTTCTAAATAATGATCGGCAAAGGCTTTATTTTGCTCAGGATCCAAAACCTCTAATAGCGCTGAAGCAGGATCACCGCGAAAATCACCAGACATTTTATCGATTTCATCTAATAGAAATAAAGGGTTGCGCACTTTAGTCTTAGACAGATTTTGCAAAATTTTACCTGGCATGGAGCCGATATAAGTGCGTCTATGCCCACGTATTTCTGCCTCATCACGCACACCACCGAGAGCCATTCTGACATATTTTCTGTTAGTTGCGCGAGCAATGGATTCACCCAAAGAAGTCTTACCAACTCCAGGAGGCCCGACTAAACATAAGATAGGTCCATTTAGTGACTTGACACGTTGCTGTACTGCCAAATATTCCAGGATGCGCTCTTTGATCTTTTCCAGACCATAATGATCCACATCCAGTATTTCTTCAGCCAGTTTTAAATCATTGCGCACCTTGGTTTTCTTTTTCCAGGGTACATTCAGCATCCAGTCTATATAGTTCCGCACTACCGATGCCTCAGCCGACATAGGCGACATCATTTTAAGTTTATTTAGCTCTACTCCCGCTTTTTCCTTTGCTTCTTTTGACATCCCTGCTGCGGCAATTTTTTGTTCAAGCTCTTCGGTCTCGCTGACTGTGTCTTCCATTTCACCGAGTTCTTTTTGAATGGCTTTCATTTGCTCATTCAAATAATATTCCCTTTGATTTTTTTCCATTTGCTGTTTTACCCGAACACGGATATTTTTTTCCAGGGCTAATAAATCTGCCTCACTCTCCATCAGCAACATCAGCTTTTCAAGGCGCTGTACAATATCTGCCATTTCCAGCAATTCTTGCTTTTCAGATACCTTCAAACTCATATGTGCAGCCATAGTATCGGCAAGCCGCCCTGTTTCTTCTATACCTGACAAGGCATTTAGTACTTCAGGCGGGATTTTACTGTTCAATTTCACATATTTTGAAAATGAATCTACCGCTGCCCGAACCAAAACATCTAACTCCTTGTCAGCCAGAGTTATAACATCATTAATTTCGTTTATTTCTGCAAAAATGCAGCCATCCTTATCATGATACTTGACCACTTGGCTACGCTGCTCGCCTTCTACTAAAACTTTTACCGTACCATCAGGAAGTTTTAATAATTGTAATATATTTGCTAATGTACCAACCGTATGCAACTCATCAAAGCCTGGATCATCACGTTCTGCTTCTTTTTGCGATACAAGCAAAATCTGCTTGTCTTCTTGCATCGCCTTATCCAGCGCTTCTATCGATTTTTCTCGCCCGACAAATAAAGGAATAACCATATGCGGATAAACCACTACATCTCTAAGCGGTAATACTGGCGTTAAATTATCGTCACCGATCACATTTATTATTTCATTTGTTTGCATATAGGGGCCTTTTTGTTCAGTTCATTGTAATGTTTATACTATAAGGATGATTAACTATATAACAAGCGAAAAAACAAAAAAAAACAGGAGTTTAGTTATAAAATCCTGTTTTAATAATTCAAAAACCTGACTATTTGGTTATTCTAATGACGCAGATTTTTTCTTGCTCTCGTAAACAAAATAGGGGTCATTTTCACCTTCTATCACTAATTTGTCTATCACTACTTTAGACACATTTTCTGCAGATGGAATTTCATACATAGCATCCAGCAATATACTTTCAACGATTGTTCTTAAACCTCTTGCACCCGTTTTACGTTGCATGGATTTTTGTGCTATCGCCGCCAATGAATCGTCACGAAACTCCAGCTCTGTTCCTTCCATTTCAAACAGTTTTTTATATTGCTTAATCAGCGCATTCTTAGGTTCCGTAAGCACCTGAATCAACGCTTCTTCGCTTAACTCTTCTAGCGTAGCAACGACAGGTAATCGTCCAATAAACTCAGGTATCAACCCATAGCGAATTAAATCCTCTGCTTCTACTTCTGCGAATAGTTCGCCAACATTTTTTGCATCATCTTTGGTTTTTACTTCAGCAGAAAAGCCAATCCCACCTTTCTCTGTGCGTTGTTTTATGACTTTATCCAGACCTGCAAATGCACCACCTACAATAAACAGGATATTGGCAGTATTAACTTGCACAAACTCTTGTTGCGGATTCTTACGTCCTCCCTGCGGTGATACCGAAGCAATTGTTCCTTCAATTAACTTTAATAAAGCCTGCTGTACACCTTCACCTGAAACATCTCGAGTGATAGATGGATTTTCAGATTTACGGGAAATTTTATCAATTTCATCTATATAAATAATGCCTGACTCGGCTTTCTCTACATTAAAATCACATTTCTGGAGAATTTTCTGAATAATATTCTCTACATCTTCACCGACATAACCCGCTTCAGTGAGTGTTGTTGCATCAGCGATACTAAAAGGCACATCCAGAACTTTTGCCAATGTTTCGGCTAACAATGTTTTACCCGAACCTGTGGGGCCTATCAGTAATATATTACTTTTACCCAGCTCAACGTCATCACCTTTTGTTCCATGGCTACGCAAGCGCTTATAGTGATTGTAAACGGCAACAGATAATATTTTTTTGGCTTGTTCCTGGCCAATAACATACTCATCTAACGCAGCCTTAATTTCCTTAGGCTTAGGTAGTCTTTGTTGCCTTTCTTCACCTTCTTCCAGGTCATCATTAGACAGCTCTTCTTTAATGATATCATTACAAAGATCAACACATTCATCACAAACATAGACAGATGGACCAGCAATAAGCTTTCTTACTTCACTTTGACTTTTACCACAAAATGAACAATACAAAATTTTATCGCCATTACTATCTTTACTCATTGCTCATCCTTCATAACTGTTTTATAAACCCTTGCTCTTATCAGGACTCTGTTCTACTGGATAATACCTTATCAATCAATCCATAATCAACCGATTCATCCGCGCTTAAGAAATTATCTCTATCTGTATCGGCCTGAATTTTCTTCATATCCTGCCCAGTATGATGCGATAGAATTCTATTTAGCTTTTCGCGTATGGTCAAAATTTCACGAGCATGAATATCAAAATCAGATGCCTGACCCTGAAATCCCCCCAGAGGCTGATGAATCATGACCCTTGAGTGAGGCAGACAATATCTTTTACCTGCAGCACCACCGGTTAACAACAAAGAACCCATACTAGCCGCCTGACCTATACACATAGTGCTTACATCGGGTTTGATAAACTGCATAGTGTCATAAATAGCCATGCCAGCCGTAACCGAGCCACCAGGAGAATTAATATACAAATGTATATCTTTATCCGGATTTTCAGACTCTAAAAATAGCAACTGAGCGACAACAAGATTGGCCATATAATCCTCTACCTGACCTACCAGAAAGATAACCCGTTCCTTTAGTAGGCGCGAATAAATATCATACGAGCGTTCGCCGCGAGCCGTTTGTTCTACAACCATCGGCACTAAGCCTCCGGCTGCCTCGGGCGATATAATATTGCCTATTCGGTTGTCGCTATTAGTCATTTCCAGGCCCTTATTGTTGTATTGCTGGTTCCATTACATCTTTGAATGAGACTGGCTCATCTGTGACTCTTACTTTTTCTAGTACCCATGCCACTGTTGCATCTTCTAGTACCATTTGTTCTACTTCAGCCAAACGTTTTTTATCACCATAATACCAGTTAACAACTTGCTCAGGCTCTTCATAACTTTGCGCCATATCATCGATCACAGCACGAACTTTATCAGTTTCTGCTTTGATTTCATTTTGTTGAATAATTTCGGCTAAAATCAAGCCTAAAGCAACACGACGTTTTGCTTGATCCTCAAAGTCAACATTTGCTGGTTTGATATCATTAATATCTACATTGCGTTTTTTTGCATTTTCATAATACGGTTGCATTAAACTTTCGAGCTCTTGATCAACCATAGCCGTAGGTAAAGCTACAGAAATAGCTTCATATAATGCATCCATGACTGAATTTTTTAGTCTGGTTTTCAGCCCCTGAGCCAGCTCACGTTGCATATTTTTTTGCACATCTGCGCGGAACTCGGCTAGATCGCCACTTTCTATACCATAAGCCTTGATAAATTCCTCATCAACCTCTGGTATAACTGGGCTTTCAATTTTAAGCACTTCTATCTCAAATTGAGCAGGCTTACCCGCTAATTTTGCATTACCATAATCTTCCGGAAAAGTGACTTCAAATGTCTTTTTCGCACCCACTGAAAGCCCGGTTAATTGATCTTCAAATCCTGGAACCATACGTTTTGAACCCAGCTCAACCTGAAAATCATTGACTGTTCCTTCAGTAAAGTTTTCACCTTCACAGGTACCTGAAAATGTAATGGTGACTTGATCGCCAGTTTTTGAATCCTGCTCAGATACCTGCCAATCTTTCTTTTGCTCTTTTAGCCTATCAATCATAGTATCGACATCACTATCTTCAACACTCGCGACTGGCTTATTAACTTCGATTGTATCTACAGCATCTAAATTAAATTCCGGGTAAACTTCAAAAACAGCTGCAAAAGTAAAACCTTCATCACTCTCAACAGGCTCAATATGAGGCATTCCAGCCGGACGCAGATCATTATCCTGCAAAGCTTGGAAATAATGGGTCTGAATTAAGTCGCCGGTAATTTCTTCTTTTACTCGTGCGCCATACATCTTTTGCACAACTTTTTGCGGAACTTTTCCTGGACGAAAACCGTCAATCTTGACTTCACGAGCTAAAGACTTTAAGCGCTCACTGACTTTACCCTGAACGATATCTTCAGGAATACTAACGATCATTTTTCTGCTTAATTCCGATGTCTTTTCGACAGAAACTTCCATTGATTTACCTCAAAAAATTTTGTGTATATGGGTTGGCTATGAATTCCCGCGTTGGGAATGTATCTCGGGAGAGTTAACGATGATTATCGTTAATATTTCATTGTTTTTTATTAAGTGGTGCGAGCGGAGAGACTCGAACTCTCACATCAAAGATACTGGTACCTAAAACCAGCGCGTCTACCAATTCCGCCACGCTCGCATACTTAATTCGAAGGCGCATTATAAACAGCTAATTCACTAAACACAAATATAAATTTACGCATAAGAACTTGAGTTGCTCTAATTCAACCATCTGCGAAATGATTATTTCTTTTGAATCAATCCAGTACATTCATAACAACACAAAAAAATTTTCTTCAGTGCAAATGATAATCCAGCAACGTTGCAATACATCGCACATTGCCAGTTTTTACAATGTCACGACGCGGTAAAAAATTTAGTGCACTGTGTCCATACTCAAGCCACACAATCAGGTATACTCTACCTCTTTTAAATTTTATAGAGATAGATAATGAGACCTAGCGGACGCGCCCCCGATCAACTAAGAGAGGTAAAATTTACCTGTGGATACACGAAACATGCCGAAGGCTCGGTTTTAGTTGAATTTGGCGAAACTCGCGTACTCTGCACTGCCAGTGTAGAAAACAGAGTTCCTCGTTTTTTAAAAGGCAAAGGAGAAGGCTGGGTAACGGCAGAATATGGCATGCTTCCACGCTCCACCCACACGCGTATGGGCCGTGAAGCCAGTCAAGGTAAACAAGGAGGCCGTACTCAGGAAATCCAGCGTCTTATTGGCCGCTCTCTGCGCGCAGCAATTGATTTATCTGCTTTAGGTGAGCGCACCATTACAGTTGATTGTGATGTTTTACAGGCCGACGGGGGAACCCGCACCGCATCTATCACTGGAGGGTTTGTTGCGCTATCGATTGCAATACAACACCTACTGAAGCAAAAGAAAATCACTAAAAACCCCGTGCATGGCCAAATCGCTTCGGTTTCTGTTGGTATTTACAAAGGGATACCTGTACTGGATTTAGATTATATGGAAGATAGCAATGCCGAAACCGATATGAATATCGTGATGAATGATGCCAGCGCTTTTATTGAAGTGCAAGGCACAGCGGAAGGCCATGCCTTCCGTCAAGATGAATTAAATTTCATGTTGGATCTGGCCAAATCAGGTATTGCTGATTTATTAAGCAAACAATCTGCAGCTTTAGAGGCTCATCTTTAATACTTTCAGACATTAGAAAGACACTACGCTCATTATTTATCACCATAAAAAACAGACTGGAAAGAGATAAGGCACAAATCGTAGTGCGTGCAATCGAAGCTCATACTGCACTTCAATAAAATTCATCAAGTAAGTACAGTATTTTCTGTAGATATTTTATACATTTCATCTACTTGATGATAAAAAATAACCTAGAAGGGGAGAGGCAGCATGGCTTATATCGACCAAAGACCTGCCCCTCCTCCAAAAATGCCATACAGGGATACTGTAATCCAGCCCGGGACCGATAACTGCCAACTTAGCGAGTACTCCTGTATAAACCCTGGAAATCTTCTATAATTTCTTCGATCAGGGACTAAATCAAAATTTAGCACGCCCCTGATCGCTTAAGATATATAATCGCTATATATGCGTTAGATGTTGGTGCCTTTATATAACCGCGCTTCACTTGTAAGTGCGGTTAATTAAAACAACCTCTTACGTAATTACCAACACTTAATGCATACATAGCCTATATAATTGACAAACACACAAGCAAACAGCCTATAGCTTATTGATAAATTCAAATCGTCTTATGTCGCAAACCAGTTCAGAAAAAATAGTCTTAGCCAGTGGCAACCGAGGGAAAATACAAGAAATACAAGCTATTTTGCACAATTTTTCCGTGATCCCTCAACAACAATTTAATATCCAGGAAGCGGAAGAAACTGGCAGCACTTTTATTGAAAATGCCATTATTAAAGCTAAAAATGCGGCATTATATAGCAATCTTCCCGCTATTGCCGATGATTCCGGCCTGGTTGTTGATGCTTTAAAAGGCGCTCCCGGCGTTATTTCAGCTCGATACGCGGGTACTCAAGCGACTGACCAGGAAAACCTGCAAAAATTACTTGATGAAATGCAGGATATTCCTAAAGAACAGCGTAGTGCGCGCTTTATATGTGTTATTGT